>CAZGDX010000017.1:0-17797 GCA_964525225.1 uncultured Gammaproteobacteria bacterium | reverse complement strand
TTATGGCAGTGCCGCCAATGGAGAATTTTTTCTATTAAAAAGAAAATGGAAAATCCCAGAAGGACTATCAGAAACGGCAGAAGGTCCGGCAGGAGTTCAATTGATTCCGGCAAAAGATGCAAGAAAGCTCCGCCCATCATCGCGCCGGCGGAAAAGCCGACAAGCAAAAAAATTATCTTATTAAGCAATTTATCTTTTATAAAAAGCGCGAAAATTCCAATAATTGAAATTATGCTTATGATAAAAGCGGCGCCGAGCGCGTATATGAAGTTTCCCAGCATAGTTTTAATTTGTTATAATTATTATATCTATATAAGAGTATTATAATTTAAAATATCATTTATGAAAAGGAGAAAAGTAAATTTTTCATTTAAGCCGAATTATTTTTTTATTCCGTTTATTGTTTTCGCGGTTGCTTGGGCCGGAAATATTCTAACGCAAAAAGGAATGGAGTGGTATAAAACAATAAATTTGCCGGATTGGACTCCGGGCGGAACGGTTATTGGCGGGGTTTGGACGGCGATTTTTATTTTATCCGCTATTGCGTTGCTTATTGTCTGGAATAAGAGAAAGCGGAACGGAGTTTTTTTGTGGATAATTTTATTTTTTACCATAAACGCGGGATTAAATCTTCTTTGGAGCGAATTATTTTTCGCGCATCAAGAGATCGGGCTGGCGATGTTTGAGGCGGGAATTTTGGAAATTTCGGTTTTGATTCTGATTGGATTAACTTTGCGTTTCGCGCCAATCGCTTCCGCGCTTTTGGTTCCGTACGCCGTTTGGGTCGGATTCGCGATATATTTGAATTATGTTATTTGGGCAATAAATTGATATTAAACCGCCACTTTTATTATAGATGGAATTTTTTTATCAAAAAAGACGCCCTAACGGGCGTCTTTTTCGGTTTAAATTAGTAAACTTCTTGCAGATTAATTTCGTGAATCCAAGCGCAGTATCCGTAAGGCACCCCGGGTTCAGCTCTTAATATGCTGTTAATCGGAGCGTCAAATTTTATGAGATATGTGCGCATTCCATTGTATTGTCCGTCAAGTTCAGACACGCTGACTTTCAAGATTGTTCCAACGGAATTTTTCGCGGCTGTTTCGTTGAATCTCACGCGGGCATACGGGTCGTTTCCCAAGTACTCGACTCTGTCGCCGATTGAGAATTCAGCGGACTGCGCTTGCGCTTGCACATCATTTTGCTGATAGCTCGCGCAATTGTTTTCACAGTTGCCTGTTTCGCAATTACACACTTCTTCAACAAGCGTCTGGGCAACATCCACAAAAATCGGGCGGATATGTGTCATTGTTTCGTTTGTGGTTCCAAAATTGAAACCGCTTCCGATTGTGACAATATATTTTGCCTGATATCTTAACGATTCAGGAAGAATCGCGCTTGTGAAAGCCCATTTTTTGTTGTTTCTCCAAAGAGAAACTGTGGAAGCGTTTCCGAGATTTCTATACACGGTTCCTTCCGGATAAACGGTCGGATTGCGTTGTATAGCTTCACGGATTGCGTAGTCCGGGAAAAAGGCGACATTTAAGTCAATAACCCTTTTTGCCCAATCCGCGCCATAAAGTTTAACGGCATCGGATTCGCTTTGAATATGGCGTAAAACACCATACGGCTCAACAGCGTAGACCTTGGGGTCGCTTTGGATTTTTACCAAATTCGTACCCGGGCGAACTACCACGTTTCTTCCAAGAGTTATGGCTGCCATTTCGGCGGGAGTAATTACTTTAATCCCATCAAAATTGGTGTACCATGAGAAATAAATCGGCTCATTTGGAAAAGCATGACGTTTGCCGTCAAAACCGTAGTAATAAACGGTAGAGACGTTTGGAATCTTAATCAAATCTCCTGCTGTAAAAGAGGAGTTTGCTTGGGCGGTTCCCACACCCATTAACATCAATCCTGCCAAAGCGAGGACTGGAATTAAAGCTAATGCTTTTTTCATAGTAAAATTAATTAATTTTATTATCTTATTTTAATCTTATTTGGCTTAATAAGAAATTGACTTTTTTAAGCGTCAAATTAGTTTACCACATCTATTTTAAGATGTCAAGTTAGTATAGCATATTTTAGATAATTTGTCAAGTTATTGAGCGTTATTTTTAGCTAAAACAGGCCAATTTAGCTTAAAAATTATTCTTTTGCGGCGAGATATGCTTGTATTTATTCAGTTTTCAGAGTAAGATATGATTAAATTGTTAATAGTTAAATGTTTAGCGCTAATTTATGTCTATCATAACTAAAATATTTGGCGACCCGAATGAAAAATACATTAAGACCCTTCAGCCGCTTGTTAACCGGATTAACGAGTTTGAATTTGATATCCAAAAATTATCCGACGGGGACTTGAAGAAAAAAACAGAAGAATTTAAAAAAAGATTGGCGGACGGCTCTACTTTGGACGATTTACTGCCCGAGGCCTTTGCGGTTTGCCGTGAAGCGGCCAAAAGAACAATGAATCAGCGTCATTTTGACGTCCAGCTTTTGGGCGGCATCGCGCTCCATAAGGGCGAAATCGCCGAAATGAAGACCGGAGAAGGCAAAACCTTAACCGCGACTTTGGCGGCATATCTTAACGCTTTGACCGGAAAAGGCGTGCACGTGATTACGGTAAATGATTATCTTGCCCAGCGTGACGTGGCTTGGATGGGGCAAATCTATAATTTTTTGGGATTAACCACCGCTTGCGTAATCCATGATTCCGCAATGATATATGACCCGGATTTTAAGGCAGGAGAAGAGAAGGATGAAGAACGCGATATTGTCGGCAGTTTCAAGGTTGCCAAAGAATTTTTGCGACCGGCGCCAAGAAAAGAAGCATACGCATGCGATATCTTATATGGCACTAACAACGAATTCGGTTTTGATTATCTCCGCGACAATATGTCGTATGGCCCGGAAAATTCCGTGCAAAGAGAGCTTAATTACGCCATTGTTGATGAAATTGATTCCATTTTAATTGATGAGGCGAGAACTCCGTTGATTATTTCCGCGCCGGCCGAAGAATCTACTGATAAATATTATAAATTCGCCGAACTTGTCAGAAAATTGAAAGAAAACGAAGATTACAACATTGATGAAAAAATGCGCGCCGCCACTCTTACCGAAGCCGGTATTGCCAAATTGGAACAAATGCTTGGCATAGAAAATATTTATGCCGAGGGCGGGGGAATTTCCACGGTTCATCACATTGAGCAATCGCTTAAAGCTCAGGCGCTTTTTAAATTGGATAAAGATTATGTGGTGAAAGACGGCGAAGTGGTGATTGTTGACGAATTCACCGGACGTTTGATGTTTGGCAGAAGATATAGTGAAGGATTACACCAAGCGATTGAGGCAAAAGAAAATGTAAAAATTCAACGCGAGAGTATGACGCTCGCGACGGTTACTTTCCAGAATTATTTTCGTCTTTACAAAAAATTGTCAGGTATGACCGGAACTGCGGCGACCGAAGCCGAGGAATTTGGAAAAATTTACAAGCTTGACGTAGCGCAAATCCCGACCAACAAGCCGTTGCAAAGAAAGGATTTGCCGGACAGAGTTTTTAAAAACGAAAACGGAAAATTCGCAGCCGCGGTCGCCGAAATTAAAGCCCGTCATGAAAAAGGCCAGCCGGTTTTGGTTGGCACGATTTCAATTGAAAAAAACGAACGGCTTTCTGCGATGCTCGCGCGCGCGGGTGTTCCGCACAATCTTTTGAATGCAAAAAATCACGAAAAAGAAGCTGAAATTATTGCTCAAGCCGGACGCTTGGGAGCGGTAACTGTGGCTACCAATATGGCGGGTCGCGGTGTTGATATCATCTTGGGCGGAAATCCGTCTTCCGAAGAAGAAGCGCAAAAAGTGCGTGAGCTCGGCGGCTTGCTTGTTTTGGGCACCGAACGCCACGAATCCCGTCGCATAGATAATCAGCTTCGCGGAAGAAGCGGACGCCAAGGTGACCCGGGAGAGTCGGTATTTTTCGTATCTTTGGAAGACGATTTGATGAGAATTTTTGGAGGCGACAGGGCAAAAGGAATGATGGAGCGGCTTGGAATTCCGGAAGATATGCCGGTTGAAAATTCCATTGTTTCCAAATCCATTGAAGCGGCGCAGAAAAAAGTTGAGGGTCATCATTTTGACATCAGAAAACACTTGCTTGAATACGATGATGTTTTAAACAAACACCGCGAGGTTATATATAAAAGAAGAAAAGAAGTTTTAGATGGCGTAAATCTCAAAGGAAAGGTTTTGGATTTGGTGGAAAAAGAAATAGAAAATGTGACACTGTTCCATACTTCAAGCGACAATGAAGGCGATTGGAATTTAGAAGAAATTTACGAAGTGGCAAATACTATATTTTCGGTTCCGGCTGACGCGCGAATTAAGATGGACGATATAAAGGCGCATGCCGGCAATAAACTTCAAGACGCGGAAAGCCGGACAAGAATTATTGAATATCTTTCGGGATTGGCAAGGTCAAATTATGAAAAATTGGAGCAGGGGGTTGTGGCGCAAATCGGAGAAAGCGACGCGATGAGAAAAATTGAAAAAGGAATAATGCTCCGCGCCATAGATACGCTTTGGGTGGAACATTTGGAAGCAATGGACCATCTCCGCCATGGCGTGGGACTTCGCGGATACGGTCAAAGAGACCCGCTCGTGGAATACAAGCACGAAAGTTATAAAATGTTTGCCGAACTTTTGGGACTGATTGACAAGCAGGTGGTTTATAGCATTTATAAAGTCAGTTTGGGGGTGGCTCCGTCCGCTTCTCCGATGGAACGCCATAAGCCCACAATCGGGGGACGGGGCCCCGATAAGTCGGGGACGGTCAAGATAGGACGCAATGATTTGTGTTCTTGCGGTTCGGGTAAGAAGTTTAAGAAATGTTGTGGGAAATAGAATAAAAAAAGAGACCCTTCTAAAAGGGTCTTTTGATTTTATCTGTAACCGGTTATTAAACTGTGTTCCGATTTTTGCTTGCATTTTGGACATTGCAGTTTATTTTCGCTTACGATTTTTTTCAGCGGAACGTCGCACCAATAGCAATAGACCATAAAGCAAGTGCTTTGCATATCGGGATATATTTTGCAAACAGGACAAAAATCATCAGCGTTCAAACGCGCGTTGCAGGGCGGGTCGTCATGGTGCAAAACCAGCTTATTTGCGTTAGTTTTTTTCATTTGACGCCATTTTTTTTCCAATTTTTCCAACAATATCCGCATACCAAGCAAGAGCATTCGCTATAATCCTCATAACCATTATCATCGTGTTGGTAATAAAGTTTATGCCGGCATTGTTCTTGTAGCGTTTTCATTTGGGATTTTAAAATAGCCGTCTCTGTGTGAAACATTGAATTAAGATATTCCATTTTTGTCATTAGCGCTTCATATTTCCACAAAATACGGATCTCTTCAGGGGTTTAATTTGGCAATTATTTGTGATCTACGTTTTTCGATATCTTTCGGATAGGATTTTAACGTTTTTTCAAATTTTGCTTTCGCTTCTTCTGCTAGGCCATCTAAAGGATGTTTTTTGTCCATTATATTTTCCCCTCTTTATTTTTTGGCGGAAAGTTTTTTCCAGACCTCTTCCGCGTCCGGTTCAGCATAAACGCGAATTGTCGGCCAATGATGATTTTGAGCCATCAAAGATTTAATTGTGGATTCAATAAAATCATTTTTTTGCCGAGAAAAAACGCGGAGTTCGTAAATCCCATAAAGGCCGGTATGCCGCGCGCGCACTACTAAAACGCCGATAAGCCATGGGTGGCATTTGAGAGAATCAAAAAGTTGCTTTGCCGCTTCTTTGGCCGCGATTTTTTCTTGCTTTTGTTGCTGTTGCATTTTCTCTCTCTCCCTCCTTTATTTTTTAAATGAGCTTTTGGTTTATTTTATATTCTTTTAATTGACTTGTCAAGATAAAATAAATAGTATAAGATTAAAAAAGTTTAACTCTAATAATTGGATTCCCCGGACGAGCCGGAGAATGATAATGAAAATATGGAAAATCAATCCCAAGTTTCGTTTTTTTCACGATTTTATAAAGGTTTTATTCAGAGCATAACTCATCCTTCGGACCGAGACAAACTCCGCTGGGTGGTAATTGGCATTTTATTGCTGTCGTTTTTTGCCGGCGCGCTTGATTATCCGGCTATTTGGAACAAGAGCGCGGACGGCGGAAATTATCTTTTGAATAAAGTTCCGGCGTTTCAATCCGTTAAAATTCCTTATTTTTGGAATTTGCCGTATCATTTGGGATTGGATTTGCAAGGTGGAACCCATTTAGTTTATGAAGCGGATATGAAAGATGTTCCGGATGCCGACAGAAGCGAATCGCTTGAAGGCGCGCGCGATGTTATTGAACGGCGCGTGAACGCGTATGGCGTTGCCGAGCCGTTGGTCCAAACAAGCCAAACCGGAAATATATGGAGAATTATAGTGGAACTTGCCGGAGTTAAAGATATAAGCCAAGCGATTAAAATGATTGGCGAGACCCCGATTTTGGAATTTAAAGAACAGGATGACAGCGGAGCGCAGACAGCAGTTCCGACAAGCGGTTTTAAACCGACAGCCGAACAAATATCCGCTATGAATGAAGTGAACGCGCAGTCGCTTGAAAAAGCGAAAGAGGCATTTCAAAAAGTTTTGGCGGAAGGAGCGGATTTTTCCGAGATTGTCAAGGAATACACAAATGATTTGAATAAAGGTTATGTCGGAGACGTGGGAATTGTGGGCGTCCGAAGCCAATACGAACCGGTTGTTTTGGCGATAGATGAAGCCAATCTTCAAAACGGTCAGATTTTAAATCAAATTGTGGAAAATTCCGAAGGATATAATGTGGTGAAATTGCTTGATACAAGCGGCAATGCGAATGAAAGGGACTGGAAAGCAAGCCATATTTTAATCTGTTATAAAGATACAGTCGGTTGCACAACTGAAACGACGAAAGAAGAAGCCAGAAGAAAAATAAACGAATTGAAATCAAAGGCAACACCGGAGAATTTCGCGCAATTGGCGAAAGAAAATTCAACCGAGCCAGGAGCAGACGCGTCCGGCGGTTATTTGGGCTGGTTTACAAAAGGAATGATGGTGGCGCCATTTGAAAACGGAGTAAAAGCAACCAGAGTTGGGACAATTTCAAATATTGTGGAAACACAATACGGTTTTCATATAATTTATAAAATGACCGAACGCCCGGCAAAAAATTACCGGATTGAAAGAATAATATTTCCCAAAATATCCGAAAGCGATTTTGACCCGGCATTGGCGATGGGAAGCTGGAAATCAACCGGTTTGACCGGAAAACAGCTTAAGCGTTCGGAATTGCAGTTTGACCCGAATACGAACGACGCGCAGGTCGGTTTGGAATTTAACAGCGAAGGCGCGCAACTGTTCGCGGAAATTACCGCGAGAAATGTGGGAAAACCGGTTGCCATTTTTTTAGACGGGCTGCCGATAAGCACACCGACAGTACAGCAAGAAATCAGCGACGGCAAGGCCGTTATTACCGGCAATTTTTCGCTTGAAGAGGCAAAATTGTTGGTTCGTCGGCTGAATTCCGGCGCTTTGCCGGTGCCGATAAATTTAATCAGCCAACAAACGGTCGGCGCGACGCTTGGCCGGGATTCTTTAAATAAAAGTTTAATTGCCGGTTTAATCGGTTTTGCGCTTGTTATCTTATTCATGATTTTGTATTATCGCGTACAGGGTTTGATTGCCGCGATAACTTTAATTTTCTACGCGAGCGCGGTAATCGCGATATTCAAACTTTTATCAGTTACGTTGACTCTTTCAGGGATTGCGGGTTTTATTCTTTCCCTTGGTATGGCGGTTGACGCGAATGTTTTGATTTTTGAACGCGCCAAAGAAGAATTAAAACGCGGAAAATTGCTTTCCCGCGCCATTGAAGAGGGCTTCAAACGCGCTTGGACGTCCATCCGCGACGGAAATTTGACAACGTTGCTATCCTGCTTGATTCTTTTCTGGTTTTCGGAAAGCATGATTAAGGGTTTTGCGCTTACTCTCGGCATCGGCGTGCTCGTCAGTATGATTTCGGCAATCACGGTTACAAGAATGCTTTTGAGATATGTGGAGCCGTGGATTAAAAATATATGGTGGTTCGGAGTAAAAAATAAATAAATATATGAAAACATTACAAATTATAAGCAAAAGAAAAATTTGGTTCGCTGTGGCGATTTTAATCACGGGCGCGTGCGTTGCGTCGCTTGCAATGTGGAAACTTAATTTTGGATTGGATTTTACCGGCGGAAGCTTGATGGAAATTAGTTTTGAAAACCGTCCGGCGGTTTCTGAAGCGCAGAAAGTGGTTGATGACCAAAAAATAACGGATGCGGTTATCCAAGAAGCCGGAGAAAAAAATATGGTGTTGAGATTTAAAGTCATAGGCGAGGAAGAACATCAGGAATTGCTCGGCGCTTTTAAAGAAAAATTCGGCGCGGTCACGGAAGAAAAATTTGATTCAATCGGACCGGTTATTGGCGCGGAATTGCAAAAGAAATCTTTTATGGCGCTTATTTTGGTTCTTATCGGCATTGCGGTTTATGTGGCGTTTGCCTTCAGAAAAGTTTCATATCCTGTTGAGTCATGGAAATATGGCGTGGTTACTTTGATTTCTCTTGCTCATGACGTTTTGTTGCCAATCGGCATATTCGCTGTGCTTGGAAAATTTTTAAATGTGGAAGTCGGTTCGGCGTTTGTCGCCGCGATTCTTACGGTTTTGGGCTATTCCGTAAATGACACGATCGTTGTTTTTGACCGCGTCCGCGAAAATTTGTTGCATAAAAGCGGAGATGAAAAATTTGAGGACTTGGTTAACCGAAGCGTTAATGAAACAATGGCGCGTTCAATCAATACAACTTTTACGACTTTGCTGGCGCTTGTCGCGGTGTTTTTCTTTGGCGGAGAATCGTTGAAAATGTTTGCTCTCGCCTTGATTATCGGCGTTACCGCAGGTGCGTATTCCTCAATTTTTATCGCCAGCCCGCTTCTTGTGACATGGTTTAAACATGGTCAAAAATAAAATATGGATGACTGCGTTTTTTGTAAAATTGTAAAAGGAGAAATTCCGGCAACGAAAATTTATGAAGATGAAATTGCGCTCGCTTTTTTGGATATTTTTCCGGTAAGCCCGGGACACACTTTGGTTATACCAAAGGAACATTATGAAAATTTTCTCGCAATTCCGGAAGAGACCTTGAGAGGCGTAATTTCCGCATCGCAAAAAGTTGCCAAAGCAGTCGTTAAAGGAACAGGAGCGGAAGGATTTAATTTTACTCAAAACAACGGCAAAGTTGCCGGACAAGCGGTAAATCATTTGCATTTCCACATAATTCCGCGCGTGGAAGGCGATGGTTTGAAACACTGGCCGCATAAAGATTATACGGACGGCGAAGAGCAGAAAATCTCGGAAAAAATTAAGATAAATTTATAGATTATTGGATACGTGGCGCCCAATAATTTTTTTAAATAAATGATTTATACAAAAAGGAAAAAAATTATTACCATACCGCTTTGCGGTGATGTGGATATTTCCGGCGTTTTGCCGATTGTTGATTCGGAAATTTTTCAACGTCTCCGGTTTGTCGGACAGCTCGGGACGGCAAGCGCGGTTTTTCCCGGCGCGATGAATACCCGTTTTGAGCATTCCATCGGAGTTTTTTTCAGGCAGCAAAGATTAAATCGCCGGTGGGCGCGCGAAGGATGGAATGAGGGCGAAGATATTTTGCGCGCGCTTGAAGTGTTCGCGCTTTTGCATGATTGTTTTCATATGCCTCTTTCTCATGTGCTTGAATATATTTCGGAAAATCATGATGACCGCGGGTTTTCGGAGATTGGGTCTTTGCGCGAAATAATAGAGCAATGCGGTGTGAATTACGAGCTGGTAGAGAGTTTGTTTAAACGGCAAAATCCGCTTTATAAGGCGGTTTCAGACAAGAATCTGGGTACGGATAAGCTGGATTACTTAAGCCGCGACGCGCATCACACCAATTTTGGCGGAATGCCGGAAATTAACAGGGTTTCCTCGCATATTTATTGGCGCGATGAAAAATTAGTGTTGGACGCGAAATGCGTTGAAGAGGCCGGGTATTTGCAAAAAACCTACGCCCTGCTTTACAAAAAGATTTATTTGCGGAAAGCCGTGCTTATCACCCAGCGGTTGATTCAAAAAGCGGTTGCCAAAATGATTGAAACAGGGGAATTGAACGATAAAATTCTTTGGAAAATGCGCGATTTTGAATTATTTTATCGATTGGAAAATTCCAAAGATATGCTTGTCAGGGAAATGTGCGGTTCTTATTTGGCGCGGAATTGGCCAAAAATTTTTGTGTCTATCCGTCCGCTTGGCAGGGAACCGAGAGATGCGGAATTTGGCAAACCGGTCAGGGTTTTTGGCGCGGAGGAATCGCGCGTCAAAGAATTAGCCGGTAATTTCACGGTCAAAAAAATGGCGGAATTGGAATCCGTGATTGCGGAAAAATTGGCGCTTCCGGTAAGCGCGGTTTTAATTGTTCCATCGCAAGGCGGTTTTCGTTTCGCGCCGGAAGACATCAATCTTTTTGACGGACAGAAAATTTTTAAGATGAAAGATGTATATCCGGAACACTACGCTTCTTTTGAAGAGGATGGAAAAAATCATCTTTCAATTTGGGTTTGTATAAATGGAGAAAGGGAAAGATATTTGGATAATGCGGAAGAAGTTAGGGATCTGATACTGAACAGCTAAATTTTTTAAGCTCTCCGCTAAGGAGGGCTTTTATGTTTGACAAACAATGTTTTTTGTGTTAGTTTAAAATAATGAACCTTAAAAACTAGGAGAAAATAAAGATGGACAGGAAAATCATTTTGACCGATCTTGGCGGAGTTGTTCTGAAATTCAATGAATGTCCCGGAAGCAATATTATTTACGACAAGTTTTCTGTTTTAAGCGGATTGCCTGTTGAAGAAGTCGGTAAAATTATCGGTTTTAACAATAGTTTGCACAGAGAATTCGGTAGGGGACGGATAAATTCCCAAGAATTTTACCGGAAACTTTGCGCAAAATTGAAAATTAAAATTGATTTTTCGGAATTCCGTCTGGCTTGGTGCGATATTTTTTTACCAAACGCCCCGGTTATTGATTTAATGCGGAAATTCCGCAAATTAAGATATAGAATCTGTCTTCTTTCCAACATAGATGAATTGCACTGGGAATGGATTAGGAGTTATTTCGGTTCTTGCATTGATTTTTTGGATTATGCGTATCTTTCTTTTAATCTCGGATGTTTAAAGCCGGAAGATGAGATTTTTGTGAAAGTGTTGAATGACTGCCGGCAGAAGAACAGAAACGCGCGGATTGTTTTTATTGACGACCTGGAAAATAATGTGATAGCCGCGGAAAAATGCGGCATTCCGGCCATCAAGTATGTTGTCGGACGCGACAGAGAACTTGTGGAGAAACTTGAAAAAATGGGCATAAAGGCAATATAAAACCCGTGATTAGATATCACGGGTATTTTTTTATTCAATCCAGATCATATCTTCGGGTCTGGGTCCGGTGCCGACACCGATGACAGGCGCGCCGATGCGGTTCTGAACTTCGGCAATGAACTTGCGCGCGTTTTTCGGGAGTTTTTTAATGTCCTGAATGCCGGCGATATCCTTGTCCCATCCGGGAAGTTCCAGATAAGCCGGTTTCATCATTTTGCGTTCGGAAAAGTCAATCGGGAGTTTGTCGGTCTTTTTTCCATTGGCATCTTCGTACCCGATGCAAAGGCAAACCGTGGGAAATCCGCTTAAAATATCAAGCTTATTCATCATTACGCCGGTAAGGCCGTTTCTTTTGACGGCTTTTGCGGTTGAAGCGACGTCCAGCCAACCACAGTCCCTTGGTCGGCCGGTGGTGGCGCCGAATTCATGTCCGCGTTGACGGAGACGTTCGCCGATGACGTTATCCTGTCTTGCGAGGAATCCGGGGCGCACGCCAACGCTCGTGTCATACGCCTTGAAGATTCCATAAATATTTTCAACAAATTGCATGGGAACACCGGTGCCGACACAGAAAGACGCGGAGCTTGTGTCTGAAGATGTGACATAGGGATATTCAATGCTTTCCACGCCGATTTCAACGCCCTGATGGCCTTCGGCAACAATATCATGTCCTTTTTGGAGCGCGTTTAAAAGATATTCGCCGATATCGCCAAGCCGGAAAATCAGCCAGCCGTATCCAATGTCAAAATATTCATCCACAATCGGGTTTGCTTCCATTTCCGGAAGGCCGAGGTGACGGAAATAAACATTGTGGAAATCCAGAGCTTCTTCAACCTTTTTTTGAAGCGTGCCATATTTTAGCAAATCAACCATCCGGATTCCGCGGCGAGCTGCTCTATCAGTATAGGCCGGGCCGATTCCTTTTTTGGTGGAACCGATTTTTTCGGTCGGGTCGTCAAGAACAAAATGCCATGGCATAACCACATGCGCCATTTCATCAATCAGGGGCAGGCAAGGATCTTGAAGCAGATTAAACTGCCGGAGTTTTTCAACTTCTTTTAGCAAGCCCTTCGGATCAATAACCATTCCGCGGGCAAGGCAGGGAACGCCATCCTTATTCACCGAGCATCCGGGCAGATGGTTCAGCGCGATTTTAATATCCCGGCCTTTAAACGGGTAAACGGTATGGCCGGAGTTTCCTCCGCCGCCGAAGCGCACGCCAATCCTGGCGCCAAGTTTTTCAACGAACAAATGCGCCTGTTTTCCCTTGCCTTCATCTCCCCAGCGGATGCCCATAATAATAGTTACCGAACCTTGTTCTTTGATTGTTGGAGCGCGGAAAATTGTCGGCGGCTTAATATCTTTTTTAGACAATTTCTTTCCCATTTCCTTTCTCCTTCTTTGTCTGTTGCGTTTTTACGTGAAGGTCTTTTTAGTTTTTAAAGAGCGAATTCGGTTTCTTTGACCAATACAAGATATTACCAATAAACGCTTGAAATGTCAAATAAAGCATGCTAAGCTCTTATTAGATGAAAATACTTATTATCGGCTCAAAAGGAACATTGGGAGGGGAATTTATGAGACAGCTCGGCCAAGACGCGATTGGCTGGGATTTTGAGAATATTGATATTACAAAAAAAGAAGAAATGCGAAAAATAATTGATTTGAAGCCGGATTTAATAATAAATTGCGCGGCTTATAATGCCGTAGATAAAGCGGAAACAGATAAAGAGGCAGCAATGAAGATAAACGCAGAAGCCGTCGGTTATTTGGCAGAAACCGCCAGGGAACTGAACACAACTATTGTTCACTATTCTACTGACTTTGTTTTTGAGGGGACTAATCCGGATGGTTACAAAGAAGACGATGCTCCGAATCCGCAATCCGTTTATGCCGAATCAAAATGTTTGGGAGAAAAACTGCTTCAAGAAAAAGCCGATAAATTTTACGTAATCCGTCTTTGCGCCTTGTTTGGCAGACCCGGCGGAAGCGATTTATCCAAAAAGAATTTTATAGATAAGCGTTTAGAAGACGCGAAAGCCGGAAAAGAAATAATGATGGTAGATGATGAATTCGCTTCTCCGACCTATGCCCCCGATTTAGCGGAAAGAACTTTATATATTGTAAATAACAATTTGCCGTTTGGAATTTATCACGGAACAAATTTTGGTTTTTGCAGTTGGTATAATTTTACAAAAAAAATTTTTGAAATCGCGAAAATTGACGCGCGCGTTGTTCCGGTTTCCGGCGACAAATTAAACCGTCCGGCAAAGCGTCCAAAAACGGCGCGATTGTTAAACACCAAGCTTCCGCAAGCGCGGAATTACGAGGAAGCCGCGCGTGAATATATTTATGGATTTGAGCATAATAACGGTTAATTACAACAATAAAGAAGACATTTTAGACCAGATTATTTCGGTTAAAACCGGCGCGCGAGATTTGGAATATGAGCAGATAATTTCCGATAATGGTTCCGCCGACGGCTCTCTTGAAGAATTAAAAACAAAATTTCCGGAAATTAAAATTATTGAAAACGGAAAAAATTTGGGTTTTGGAGAAGCAAATAACCGCGCGGCAAAAATAGCAAAAGGAGAGTTTGTTTTATTTTTAAATCCGGATATGCTGGTATTGCCGGAAACTTTGAAAAAAGCAGTTGATTTTATGCGAGAGCATCCGGAAATCGGAATTCTTGGCCCGAAATTAGTTGATGAAGCGGGAAACTTTAATAAAAACGCGTCGCCAAGAAGATTCCCGAAAGTTTTGGATATGATTGCCGTGATTTTAAAAATCCCCCATATTTTTCCGAAAGTTTTGGACAGATATTTATTTTCAGATTTTAATCCGGAAGTTGAACAACAAGTGGACTCAGTCCGCGGTTCATTTATGATGATGCGCCGCGAATTAATAGAAAAACTTGGTTTTGCGTTTGACCCCAGATACTTTATCTGGTTTGAAGATGTGGATACCTGCCGGGAAGCAAAACAGCTGGGTTATCGGGTAGTGTATTTTCCCGGAATTTCCTGTATTGATAAAATAGGACAGTCGTTCAAAAAATTGCCTTTGTGGAAAAAACAAATATGGGTTATCAAAAGCATGATAAAATACTTTAAAAAATGGGAAATATGATAAAAAAATAAATATGCCAAAACTTTCAATACATCTGGTAGTAAGAAATGAGGAGCAATATCTTCCTTTTCTTTTGGCATCTTTAAAACGGCAGACCTTTAAGGATTTTGAAATTATCTGCATAGATAACTGTTCCGCTGATAAAACTAATGAAATTATAAAAAAAGAACTAGACAGCTCCGGAATTAAATACTCAATTTTGCGGAATGAAGCGAATATTGGTTTTGCCAGCGGGCATAATCAGGCATACAAAATTTCAAGCGCGCCGTACGTTTTATTGCAAAACGCGGATGTGTATTTAATGCCTGAAACAATAGAGAAAATGGTTGAATTTTTGGATAATCATCAAAGTGTTGCCGCGGTTGCTCCGCGTTTGATGCGCTGGAATTTTGAATTGGCGCGCGCGGCCATGCTGGATGGTTCGGAACTTTTGGAAGCCGCGAAAAAAGGATTTACTTCGCAAATAGATTCTATCGGTATTTGCCTGTTCCGCAACCGCCGCGCTCTTGAGTGGCTTACAAAACAAAATTGGGCAAAAGACAGCGAAAACAAAGAGGTCAGAATGCTTTACGAGAAACCGGTTAAAGAAGTTTTTGGAGTTTCCGGCGCGATGGCAATGTATAGGAAAAAAATGTTGGATGAAATAATTTTTCCGGAAGAAAATATTTTTGACCCAACATTCCATTCCTATAAAGAAGACCTGGATTTGGCTTACCGTCTTCAGAATGCCGGGCATATTTCCTGCATATTGCTGAATTGTCTGGCATATCACGACCGCACAAGCGCGGGACCGGAAAATTTAGGAGATATTTCGGCGCTTAAGAATAAAAAACAGCAATCGTATTTCACCAGATTTTATTCTTATAAAAATCATTTGAAGACGTTGTATAAGAATGAATATTGGCAGAATTTTTTCTTGGATTTTCCATTTATTTTTTGGTATGAATTTAAAAAAATTGCTTATTTATCAGTTAAAAATCCAAGGATTTTATTTTTAAGTTTTATTGAAATAATAAAAGAATTTTCCAGATTGCGCGCGGCAAGAAGGATGGTTTTAAAAAACCGGCGGATGCACTGGAAAGGAATCAGGAGGTGGCTGAAATATGTTTGATATTTGCATTACAATAGTAAACACAAAAGAAAAAGAAGCGATAGAAAAAAGTTTGGAGACCTTGCGCAAAGACAGCTTGAATTCGGGATTGAATTTTAAAATTGTGATTGTTGATAATTTTTCCGGCGATAATATTTTGGATTTGAAAGGCAGATTTTCAAATCTGGACGTTATTTTTCAGGAAAAAAATAACGGCTTTGGAAAATCGCACAACCGGGCAGTCGGGAGCGTTGAAGCGAAATATTATTTTGTCTTGAATCCCGACACAGTTTTTCCGGAAAACGGAAATTTTTTGCGTAAAATGTTTGATTTTATGGAACAAAATCCGCGCGTTGGAATTGTCGGACCGAAAATTTTGTATCCGGATAATTCTCTCCAGTATTCGTGTTTCCGTTTTCCGAAATTTTTGCAGCCGGTTTACAGCCGCACAAAATTGGGAGAAAGTGGAAGGGGAGAGAGGATAAAAAATCAATTTCTAATGAAAGATTTTTCGCACAACCGCACACAGCCGGTGGATTGGGTGATGGGTTCGGCGATGTTTATCCGCGCCGACGCGATCCGCGCGGCCGGAATGTTTGATGACCGTTTCTGGATGTACGCGGAAGACAGCGATTTGTGCCGCAGAATGTGGGAAAAAAATTGGTGCGTTTATTATGTTCACGATATCGTTCTGCAACACGCTTATGGGCGCGCTTCGGCAAAAATTCCGGGAGTTTTCAACGCGCTTTTCAAAAACAAATACGCCCGCGCCCATGTTTTAAGCTGGATAAAATATTTTTGGAAATGGCGCGGGACAAACAAATATTATGTCTAAAAAAATTGCGATTATTTATTTGGTCTGGTCGGATGAACCGGAAAAATATCTTTTGGAAACGCTCCGCGGGGTCGCGGCGCAAACTTATCCGAAAGAAAATTTGGAACTGGTTATTGTTTATAATTCGCATAAGCCGGACGAGGAATCGTCGGCGCCGTTTTTGCGCGAACGGGTGAAAAATTTTTCCGGCTTGCCGCGCGTTGTTATTCTGGAACAGGAGAAGAATCTCGGCTATTCCGGCGGAAACAATGTCGGAATAAGATGGGCGCTCCAAAACGATTTTGATTATGTTTTTTTGCACAATTCCGACGGTTTTTTGCATCCGGAGGCAATAGAGAATTTGGCGGGAATTTTGGAAAAAGATAACGGTATCGGACAGATTCAGCCGTTGATTTTGCTTCATCCGGAAAATCATCTGATAAATTCCGCCGGAAATTCTTTGCATTATCTGGGAATGGGATTTTGCCGTTTTGAAAGAAGGCCGGTTTCGGAATTTAATTTTAATGAAATTGAACCGGTAAGTTATGTTTCGGGCGCGGCGACGATGCTCCGCGCGGAATTGCTCCGGAAACACGGATTGCTTCGGGAAAATTTTTTTCTTTATCACGAAGATACGGAAATTTCTTTGCGTTTAAAAATGCTCGGGTATAAAACCGCGATGGCCGGAAAGGCGATTTTTTATCATCAATACGATTTTGCCCGGAGTATCACCAAGCTTTTTTGGATGGAAAGAAACAGGCGCGCGATAAAACTGATGTTTTATAAATTGCCGACTCTGATTTTGCTTTTGCCTCTTGAAATTGTTTATAATTGCGGTCTTGCGCTCGCGGCAACGCGTGGAAAATGGATTGGCGAATTGTTTAAAGTTTATAGATATTGGTTAAATCCAAAAAATTGGAAAGAATGGCTGAAATTAAGGAAAGAAATACAAAAAATAAGGATAATAAGCGACGCGGAATTGCTGAACGGTTTTGTTTTGACGGTTGATTCCGGAGAAAATTTTGTCGGCCGGCCAATGCACCGCCTGGCAAATTTTATCTTTACAATTTATGGTAATTTAGTTAAAATACTAGCAAAATGGTAATACTATTATGAAACTGTTAGTTTGTGGCGGAGCCGGGTTTATCGGCTCAAATTTTATTCATTATATTTTAGACAAATACCCGCATTACGAAGTGGTGAATTACGATAAGCTCACTTACGCGGGAAATTTGGATAATTTAAAAGATATTGAAAGCGATTTGCCGAAATTTTCGCGTT
>CAZGDX010000016.1:0-18323 GCA_964525225.1 uncultured Gammaproteobacteria bacterium | reverse complement strand
GAATAATTAGTGCGAATTAGTGATATGGATTAGTGGAAGTTTTGTACAATATATTCTTATGACCAAGCAAACCAAAATCGTCTGCACTATCGGCCCGGCGTCGGAAAAGCCGGAAATAATGGAAAAAATGATTAAAGCCGGAATGAATATCGCCCGGCTTAATTTCAGCCACGGCACTTATGCCAATCATGCCGCGTTAATTAAAAATCTCCGGTATGCGGCAAAAAAAGCAAAAATGGATATCGGAATTTTGCAGGATTTGCAAGGCCCGAAAATCCGCGTTGGACTGCTTCCAAAACCGATAATCTTAAAATCCGGACAGGCGGTTGTCTTGACTGTTGATGTAACACCCTCCGGCGAAGCGCGTGATAACAATAAAATTCCGGTAACCTACAAAGGCATGGCAAGCGAAGTAAAAGGCGGGCACAGAATTTTGATGGACGATGGTTTAATTGAACTTGAAGTTCAGAATATTTTTAAAAAAGACATCCGCGCCAAAGTGAAAATTGGCGGTCCGCTTTCTTCGCACAAAGGTATCAATCTTCCGGATTCGCTCGTAAAACTCTCATCTTTAACTCCGAAAGATAAAGAAGACGTTAAATTTGGTTTGAAAAAAGGCGTTGATTTTATTTCTTTATCATTTGTAAAAAGCAAAGAAGACGTGCTGGACCTGCGGAAAATTTTGCCGAAAAAAAATCCGCCGTTTATAATCGCAAAAATAGAAAAGCACGAGGCAGTGAAAAATTTTGATAAAATTCTGGAAGTTGTGGATGGAATAATGGTGGCAAGAGGGGATTTGGCGGTTGAAATCCCGGCCGAACAGGTGCCGGTGGCGCAAAAAGACATTGTGGCAAAATGCTTGCGCGCCGCCAAGCCGGTAATAGTGGCAACGCAGATGCTCCAGTCAATGACAGAAAATCCCCGACCTACCAGAGCCGAGGTCTCCGATGTTGCCAATGCGGTAATAGACCATGCCGACGCGACAATGCTTTCAGCGGAATCGGCAACCGGAAAATATCCGGCGCTTGCGGTTGAAACCATGTCAAAAATAATAAATAATACGGAAATTTCGCGGTACGACGACTTAAAAAGCAACACGATTGAAATTCTGAAAGATTCTGAAGCGCTTGGGGAAGTGGCAAAAATTTTATCTGAAACGCCGAAAGTCAAGGCCGTGGTGGTGGCGTCCGAATCCGCGGATATTGTCAGGCAAATCAGCCGGTTCAGGCCGGAAGCGCCGATTTTTTCCGCGGTGACGGATGAAAAAGAGGGAAGAGGGTTGATGCTTTCATGGGGTGTAAAGCCATTTTATCTCGGCAAGGTTCGAGTGGAAAAATTGGCGGAAAAACTTTTAAAATTATTAAAAAAACAAGAATTTATAAAAAACAAAGACAAAATAATTCTCATCAAAAACGGAAAAAGAACTGAAGAAGTGGAAATAATAAATTAAACAAATTGCAGTTAACAACAAAAAATAAAAAATCCTCTTCGCGGTATTGTGAAGAGGATTTTAAAATAAGTAAAATCCCGCGTGGACGGCATTGTAAACCGCCACGTAAAAATCATATTGCATGCGCGCCATAAACGTGAACATCATAATATCTATAACAATTAGCATGGTAGCGCAAAAAGAGCTAAATGATTTTTGGTTTAATTTGGTTGAAAAATATTTTAAAAGGAAAAATATAAATAACAGTTGCGCGATTTTGACGGCAATCGCCATAGGCAGAGTCAAACTCTCGCCAAAAAGCGGATTTGCTTCATAACAAAAACCGAGCCATAAAACGCTAAAATAGGTTGTCCACACGTCAAAAGCCGCGAAGAAAATAAAAATTCCAAAAAGCCATTTGGTGTTTAGAGTAAATTTTTGAACTTTTTTATTATTGCGGATTTTTATCCAAAGATATATCGCGCCGGAAAAAGCGGCAAAAACAATAATCCAACCAAGCATTTTTTGCCTCCTTGTCCAGTTTATCGGGTAAATTTTAAAAGTGCCATGTTTTGACCTTAGCAGATTAAAAGCATCTTGTCAATTTTCCATAAGTATGCTAAAATATCTCTTGTAAATCGTTAAAAATTGAATATAGTACGGACCGTTGGTGTAGCCCGGCCTAACACGCCTCCCTGTCACGGAGGAGACCACGGGTTCAAATCCCGTACGGTCCGCCAGATTTCCAAGTTTGAACCGAAGCAATTGCAGGACTTTTTGAGCCTTTCGAAGGCTTCGGAGGTTCGATCTTGGAAACTTGTAAGTCCATCAAGACATCAAAGACTGGCGTCCAAATAGGCGTCAGTTTTTGATTTTGTACGGTGAATCCATCGAAGCAAAGCTTCATCAACGTCCTCTTTTGGTGCATGCCGCTCGTCTGAAATACCTTGTCGGCATGATCCGTGAAGTCCAGCAGTTCGTTAAACTTCTGCACGAATTTGTCTGACTTCCCCTCGAGCACCGCTAAGCGATCCTGATACATTTCCTTTTCTCTCAAGAGCTCGTCTTGAATCTTTATAAACACATCAGCGTCAATAATCCGCTTTGAGCGATCCACCACGATATTGCGGATTTGCTGTTGCACCCTGACCAGCTCGTGCTTGAGACTCTTGTGCTCACGTTCCTCCTGTGAAAGCCGTTCCTTGGCGAAATGCTGGAAGTAAGCATCTAAAACCTTCTTGAATCTGTCCGGCATATGCACCCGGGAAAGATGGTTGGCGACCTGCTCTTCGACCAACTCCCAGCGCATATATTTCCTTTCCGAGCAGTTAGGATCACGCCGGTGACTGCAGGCATAATAGAGATGGCCTTTTTGCATCTGTCCGCAAAGCATTGAACCGCATTCCACACACCGCATGAATCCGGCCATCGGATACGAATGCTTTCGTGATCGATCGGCATAGTGATTATGCTGTTGGATCATTTCCTGCACATCGTCAAAAACCTTCTTGCTGATTAAAGGAGGAAAGTTTGCCTGGCACGTTGCCGATCGGCAGACCGTGACGATCAAAGAGCGTCGTCTGGCCAGCCGAGCAGCTTCGAACAATCTGCTCCATAAGCCACATAGCATCCGGATCGATAATCCGCTTTTTGAGTATTGCCAAAAGCGTCTCGTGGTCAATCGAATCGAAAAATTTCCGCACATCGCACTTGAGCGCATAACACGTTCGCGTGTAATTGCGGCTCTCCCGGCGGAGCATGCTCTCGGCGGCCAACACGCCTTTATGTGTGCCTTTGCCCACGCGGCAGGAAAACGAATTGGCAATAAAGGTCTTCTCAAAGACGGAGTTGAGAATCCGGAACACGGCATGGTGCAAGACTCGATCTCGCACTTCTGCCTTGTGAATGTGACGAACTTTCGGATCGCGGATATAGAAGCCCGTATACGGTCCGTGGGCATAGTGTTTGCTTTGCAATTCCCGATGCAAAGCAAAGAGATTTTGCTCAAGCGAAAATTCGAACGCCTGCACATCGGCCTTCTTGCCCTTGTCGCTTCGAAATTCCTCCCACGCCGTAACGACGTTTTCTAGCGACGTGATCCGATTGAATAATTCCTTATAAATCTTCATAACTTATGAACGACTTCGACATTCCCATCTTCAAGAAAGCGTACGACCTGTACAAACTCTTCCATGAGTACCGGAAAGTCGTGCCGAAGCAAGATCGCTTCACGATCTTTGAGCGATGCGAGCATCTGATTCTCGACGTGATCGAGAATATTCTCCAAGCGAGCGGCGAATCAAAACAGGCAAAAACACCGACGCTCGAGCGGTGCAGTCTCAAGCTCAACATGCTTCGCGTCTTTATCCGGCTCATGAAGGATGTAAAAGCGATTGACTCGAAAAAGTACGTTGCGCTTGAAAGCGTCGTGGATGAAATCGGCCGAATGCTCGGCGGCTGGATTCGATCCACTAAATGCTGATCTGCCTATAGGCAGATAGGTAAGAGAAAGGGTATCCGTTTTGCGGATACCCTTTCTTCGTGGGGAGAGACTTCGAAAGGAAGGCCGACGCTGAACCGTAGTTCTCGTTGGCGTTGTCGTACCAGTTGGCGTTGAACTTGACCTTGCCGTCGTTGAAGTTGAAGATCGGCGCGTTCGAGAAGTCGCCATCGGCGTCCGGATTATTGTCCTCATCCATCTGTGTCACCAAGCCTTGAACTTTACTTCCCGTTGGAAGCGGAACTATATGCTCTTAGCCCTGAACTTAATTTGACAGCATCCGCCTTGCGGCGAAACCTGCACCAGACGAGGACAAGCAGTATCTCCTCAACACAACACGCTCGTGGAAACCGTAGTCTCCATGACTCTGGTTGTTATCTCGTTGAAATGAGAGAGTTCGGCGACAGCGATTCGTAAACCGTTGTACACGAGCCTATACTCAAACATATTATACCCCAAAAGATGGGCGACCCCCAAATACTTGACAAAACCCATGAAATTTGTTAAGATTAAGCGTCAAGATAGCACATTGAAATTAGGCTTATTTATGAGGTAGCGCATTGGGCGTAAGTCCATTTTTATGCCTATTGCGCTACCTCATGCAGAGGAAGCCGTTTGCCGGAGCGATTCCGGTAAAATCCAAAACATAGGAGGTTGACGATGACGACACAGTCGATCACGTCCGGTCAGCAGAAGCAGTACAAGAGGTTCGTCGAGGACGCCGCAGACAAGGCTCTGGCAGAAGTCCAGCTCGACAAGGATGGGCTCCAGAAGCTCATCGAGAACGGCGACGAGTTCCAGTCGCGCATCATGACGGCGATCCAGGAGCTCTCCGTGAGCAACCAGTTCGCCCACGAGGAGGTCAGCTCCAGCTACGCGTACCCCAACGGCTACAAGGTCAAGGGCATCGCGGAGCAGGTGGCGACCCTCAAGTCGCTCTTCCCGGAGCTCAAGGACGCCACGTTCGACGAGAGCATCGCCGCGAGGCCGCTTCCCCCGAACGCCGAAGGGTGGTTCGCCATCCCGAGGTGGGAGAAGTTCGGCTCGAGCTACGGTGAGGCCGTCGACAAGGTGCTCGCGACCATCGAGTCCAAGCGGACGTTCTACAACTACCGCGAGGGCAAGACCGGTCCGGAGTACCTGCGCCAGCACGCCAAGACGGTGAAGGCGTTCCAGAAGCTCGGCGACGAGCAGAAGGGACACGACATCCTCATCGTCCCGTGCCAGTTCGGTCTCCGTCACCGCGGCCGCTCGGTTCGCCGGGCGCGCGAGGTGATGAACTCCGTCGAGTTCGGTCTCGGTGCGTTCGCCGTGGGTATCATGCTACTGACCCACCCCGAGCGCGAGGTTCAGTGGGAACAGCTCCACGTCGACTGCGCCGGAGACGAGTTCGCTCCGGACGCCGATGGCGGCTTCTCGCACGCGCCGTTCTTCGGCTTCTTCGACGGCCGGGTCGAGTTCAGCGCCAGCTGGTGCGACCGCGCCCGCGGGCTCTGCGGTTCAGCGTCGGCCTTCCTTTCGCAGTAATCGACCCTTGAGGTCTTGAATTCTTGGATCTTTTGACTCCTTGTCATTTGATCCTTGAATTCCGCCGAAGGCGGTCGAAAAAATTAGGGGTTATCCACAGCACATCGTGGGTAACCCCTTTCTCTTTTTATGGACATGTTCAAAACGAAAATTTCTTGATAAAATATAGTTACAATTGAATTTGCCTAAACCCATCAAAGCAATTTTGGTGGGCATGGCATAAATCCATCCAAGGTATAGAACCCGTCGTCAGGGATCCTTGGATGGTCGTGTGGGGAAACTCATACGTTGAGGTCGAAAGGCCTCTACTCTTGACGGCGGGCTTTATGCAGAACGATCCCGTTTCCAAGAGTAGAATCATTATGCACACCAGCAACTATTGCAGTAGTTTTCGATAAAGTGCTATAATAAAAGTAACAACTGAATAGCTTATGCCTCAAGGGGCATCCTGAAAGGTATTCCGAGTTCAAGGGCTCGCGATCCGTAATCAATTTTTTGATTGCAGATCGCGAGCTCTTTTTGTTTTCAGTTGTTGTCAGTTCTCTGATACCCCGGGCGGTCGACATCCAGCATTCGTGATCGACCTCACACTGCCCGGAGCTCAAGGGTTCCGGGTTGAATAAAAAAACACGATGGATGCCGGAGTGTCAGAGACTTGAATAAATTTATATGTTTTCCAAATTCCAATCGTTACCAAGTTATTTCGGCGGCAAGCGCAAGCTGGTCAAATATATTTTTAAGCCGATCAAAAAAACAGAAGGTGTTTTTATCGATGCGTTCTTGGGAGGCGGATCAGTGAGCCTCTACGCCAAGGCGAAGGGATATAAAGTTATTTCAAACGACATCGCATTCCGGTCCGTCATCATCGGCAAAGCCATCATCGCAAACAATTCGGTGAAGCTGGAAAGCGAGGATCTGGCACGGCTCTTCGTGAAAACCAAACACGATGGATTTATAAAAAAGAATTACTGCCCGAAAGTTTTCACAACCAAGATCGCCGACTTTCTCGATAATGCCGTGGCCGCCGCACGACAAGTGGAAAACGAAACCAAGCGATACCTGCTTCTGCACCTTTTGATCAAATTCATTCTGTCCTGCAGACAATTCGGAAAGTTTACGCACACCCGGGACACGCTCGACTTGGAAGCTCGCAAATGGGAGTGGCCACTCCGGTCCAAGTCGCATGCGCCGAAAAACCTGCGGATGATCCAGAATCCTATGCTTACTCTGGAAAAATTAAAAGACGAGGTGAATCATGGAATTTTCGACAACCATCAAGACAATGAAATACACCAAAAGGACGTGTTTGATTTCCTCAAGACCGTTCAAGGTGATGTTGTTTATTTTGATCCTCCTTACCCTGGCTCTTCTGCCTACGAGGTTGAGTATGGGATTTTAGACAACCTGCTTGTCGGCAAAAAACTGGATAACAAGCCGAGCGGATTTTCAAACAACGATGCCGATGATTTTCTGGAAAGGATGTTTGAAGCGGCCAAGCACATACCGCAGTGGGTCATCTCTCTCGGCCAGAACAAAGAGGACGTGGGAGTAAAGCCAGACAAACTGCTGGCGATGGTGCAGAAACATCGCAAGGCCGACGTGCAGATGATGGAACACAAATGGAGCGTGGCCAACGCCGGTGGCCGCAACCAGAGCAATAACATCGAGTACATGATCGTAACCCTATGACCAAAACCAAATACAAGATGAGCGTCTTGAGAGATTGGAAAAATCAGTGAACGAAATAAAAGACAATCATCTCGTACACCTGCAGACCGACGTGACCAAGGTCGGAACTGACGTTGACTGGCTCAAGCGGTTCTTTTGGATCATCGCCACGGCATCCATCGGAGGGCTGATAACGGCAATCATCAACTTACTACTAACCATCAACAAATAATTATGAACATCATTCAGAAAAAATCATCGAACTTCTGGGTGGGGCGCAAAGGTTACCGCCCGGAAGGCGTTGTCATCCACATCATGGATGGAACGCTCGTCGGCACCGATGCTTGGTTTGCCAACCCCAGCTCGCAAGTGAGCGCACATTACGGAATCGGGAAAAACGGCGAAGTTCACCAATACGTGAAAGAGGAGGATACTGCCTGGCATGCTGGCCGTGTCGATGCGCCTCTCTGGAAGCTTATAAGGCCGAACATCAACCCTAACCTCTACACAATCGGAATCGAACACGAGGGCAAACCAAACGATGTCTGGACTGAGGCAATGAAACAAGCGAGTGCGATCTTGATCCGGGAAGTTTGCCAACGATGGCATATTCCAATTGATCAAAATCACGTCATCGGCCACTTTGAGATTTTCTCAAAGAAGCCAAACTGTCCGGCAAGTAATAAAGCGATTCTGGACGAGCTGGTAACTCTTGCTCAACTACAATCCCAAAATGCCAATCCATCCATTGAGGACGGTGTGAGGAAAATCGAGGAAGGATTGGAGATTATAAAACGAGCCTTTTAACCACTATGACAACACCCACAAAAGAAGCCCTAAAGCATCTTGCGATAGTTTTCTTCTACTCCGCAGTATCGGCGGTCCTGCCGATTCTGATTGCCTACGTTCAGAACGATCCTCGCTGGGCGTTGCTGATCCCAGTAATCAATGCGGCTTGGTATTCCGTAACCCGATACCTCAAGGAACAGAAGCTGATCGAGAGCGGTTCGGAACGAGGGGGAGATTCGTTCTAAATTTAGAGAAAATTCGGTCTTAGTAGACCTTCACGGCAAATGCCGGAACGTCGAACCATGCCGGATTTTCCTTGTAAAAACCACGTAATTGTCGTATAATTCTATCAATACGACCGAAAGATAAGGTTCTAACAGCGATTACCGGTTCAAACTTCCGAAAATCGCCACCGTAGTGTATTCAATTAAAAACCGTCCTTATCGGGACGGCTTTTGCGTTTTTGACTTTTTAATCTAAAAGATGATAAAATAACCACAGATTAACTTAAACACAGAGTACAAAATTATTAAATAATTCTGCATTCTGAATTTTGCATTTTGAATTTAATTATGTCCGACGAAGCAATCATCCGTTTAGAAAAACTTAATAAATTAAAAGAGGAGGGGATTGACCCGTATCCTGCCAAATCCAAACGCACCGCCACATCTTTAGATGTGCTGGAGCATTTTAACGACTGGAGCGCCAAGAAGAAAAAAATCACGGTTGCCGGAAGAATTATGAGTGTCCGCGGACACGGCGGAATGTCTTTTGTGGATTTGCGCGACGAAGCCGGAAAAGTTCAAATTCTTATTCGCAAAGATATTATTGGCGATAAAAACTTCACTCTTTTCAGCGAGAAAATTGACACCGGAGATTTTATAGAAGCCACCGGAACACTTTTTACAACCAAACGCGGAGAAAAGACACTGGAAGCAAAATCCGTAAATCTTTTAACCAAGACGCTTTTAGCAATGCCGGAAAAATGGCATGGCGTTACGGATGTTGAAGTGCGCTACAGAAAAAGATATGTGGATATGATTGCCAATGACGAAGTCCGCGCCACCTTGAAAACACGCTGTCTTATTACCAAAGCCATTAGAGCGTTTTTTGACGCTGAGGGCTTCACAGAAGTGGAAACCCCCATCTTACAGCCAATCGCGGGCGGAGCGGCCGCAAAGCCGTTTATAACGCGTCACAACGCCTTAAACGCGGATTTTTACCTTCGCATCGCGCCAGAATTATACCTCAAACGGCTAATCGTTGGCGGATGGGAAAAAGTGTATGAAATCGCGCGCTGTTTCAGAAATGAAGGCATTGATTTTTCGCACAATCCGGAATTTACCCAAGTTGAATTTTATCAGGCATATGCCGATTATAATGATTTGATGAAACTTACCGAACGCCTTTTGCCATTTATTTTGAAAAGCGTGGGACTTAAAAAAATAATAGAATGGAACGGCGAAAAAATTGATTTCACAGCGCCTTATCCTCGCCTGACTTTCCGCGATTCTTTGATTAAATACGCCGGAGTTGATATTGAAAAATTCCCGAAAGACGCGGAATTATTAAAAGAAGCAAAACGTTTGGGCGCTGATGTTGATAAAAAGATGGGCAGAGGAAAAGTAATGGATGAAATGTTTAAGACATTTGTCCGTCCGAAGATTTTAAATCCTGTATTTATTATTGACCACCCAATAGAACTTTCTCCGCTTGCCAAACGGAAACCGGAAAATCCAAATTACACTGAGCGGTTCCAAGTGCTTTTAGGAAAAGGAATAGAACTTACCAACGCATTTTCCGAACTGAACGACCCGCTTGACCAGGAACAAAGATTTTTGGACCAGGTAAAAAGCAAAGAAGCGGGAGACGACGAATCGCATCCGTTTGATGAAGATTTCATTAACGCGTTAAAGCAAGGTATGCCACCGACAGCGGGTTTTGGTATGGGCATAGACCGCCTGGCCGCGCTTCTCACAAATTCACACAATATCAAAGAAGTAATAATCTTTCCGACATTAAAACCGGAAAAATAAAACGATTCATAACCCCACCTAACCTCCCCTTATCTTAAAGGGAGGAACGCGTCGTTTCCCTCCTTAAGATAAGGAGGGATTAAGGGAGGTTATGATAATAAACATTATGCTCGACATAAAATTCATCCGAGAAAATCCCGAAAAGGTCCAGAAAGGCGCTGAATCAAAAAACGTCAAAGTAAACATCAGCGAACTTTTAGAATTGGATGACGTCCGCCGGAAATACATCCACGAAGTTGAAGAAATGAAAGCGAAGATGAATGTTTTGAACAAAAAAATCGGGGAATCCAAGGGTAAAGACGCGAAGTCCATCAAAGAAAGCCAGGCAATAAAAGAAAAAATAAAAGCATTTGAACCGAAATTGGATGAAGTGGAAAAATCCTTAAATCTTTTGATGCTCCGCGTGCCCAATCTCTTGCTGAAAGATGTAAAAACCGGCAAAGATGAAAAGGGAAATCAAATTTTGAAAACCGTTGGAAAACCGGCAAAAATGAAATTTCCGGCAAAAGACCATCAGGATTTGGGCGAAGCGCTCGGCATTTTGGATACTAACCGCGCATCCAAAGTTTCGGGCGCGCGTTTCGCGTATCTGAAAGGCGGAATGGCAAAACTGCAAATGGCGGTTATCAATTATGTTTTTGATACTTTAACCAAAAAAGAAAATTTTATTCCAATAATTCCGCCGGTAATCGTCAAAGCGGAAATCGCCGGCGGTTCCGGACATCCGGAAGCCACATCCGACGAGGCATACCGCCTGGAATTGGATGATTCATATTTGGTAGGCACTTCGGAGCAATCAATTTTGCCGATGTATAAAGATGAAATTCTGGAAGAAAAACAACTCCCGATAAAATATTTGGGATATTCCACCTGTTTCCGCAGGGAAGCGGGGAGTTACGGAAAAGACACTCGCGGAATTTTGCGCCAGCACCAGTTTGATAAATTGGAAATGTTTATTTTCTGCGTTCCGAAAGATTCGGAAAAAATGCACCAATATCTTTTATCAATGGAAGAAAAATTAATGAAAGGATTAAAACTGCCGTACAGAGTGGTCCGACTTTGCTCCGGGGACACCGGTTTTCCGTCGGCAAAGACATATGATATAGAAACCTGGATTCCGTCTCAGGGAAAATACCGCGAAACGCACTCAACGTCCAACTGCACAGATTTTCAAACCCGCCGGCTCAACATCCGCTACAAAACAAAAGAGGGGAAAGTGGAATTTCTTCACGCGCTTAACGGCACGGCTTTCGCCATAGGCAGGATTTTAATTGCGATAATGGAAAACTTCCAACAACGCGACGGCAGTATCAAAGTCCCGGCGGTTTTGCAAAAATACTGCGGGGTGAAGGTGATTAAGTAAAAGGGCAAATAAATTAAAATTCATAAATTTTTATTAGATAGTATGAATTGGAATCAGATTGTTGAAAAAGTTAAGCCATACATTGTCATGATAAAGACACCTACCGGAAGCGGGACGGGTTTTCTCTGCTTGTATAGCGCGGATAAAACATGGTGTGGCATTGCAACTGCGCTACATGTAATAAATGACGCAAATGAATGGAGGCAGCCAATTAAGTTAGTCCATCAAGCATCAAAAAATACAGAATTCTTTTTAGAAAATAGAAACCGAACAATACTAGATGACCCAAAAACCGATTCAGCGGTTATTCTTTTTGAAAAACCAGAAGATTTACTTCTCCCAAATAGATTAATACCCCTAAGACCATTAACCAACGAGTTGAATATCGGTTCCGAAGTAGGGTGGTTGGGATATCCGTATCTTGAAGAAAACACTATTTGTTTTTTTTCTGGTAATATAAGCGCCAGAAATGAGCAAAAAAGATATTATCTTGTGGATGGAGTTGCGATAAATGGTGTAAGTGGTGGTCCCGTTTTATTTTCCTCGGAAACTGAGGGGATAGAGATTATTGGAACAATATCGGCTTACATTGCCAATCGAGCTACGGGCTCTTCATTACCAGGTCTTTCTGTCGCACAAGATGTATCTCACTTTATTTCGTGTGATAAAGTTCTTCAAGAAGTAGACAGAAAAGTGCAGGAAAAAAACAAATATCCAGTAAATCTGAAATAAACAAAAATAATGAAAATTCCCGCTCTCTTCCTCCTGTTCCCATCTCATAAATCAAGACACCCGCCCTCCCCCTAAAATCCGCGCGGACGGGCGCGCTGTCGCCGGGGGGGATAATCGGCGAATTGTACACATTTGTAACGTTGTAACGATCGTGTTAAATGTGTACATACCTCGTCATTCCGACTGAGCCGTAAGGCGAATGGAGGAATCGCTTAAAGATTGTCGAAGGTATCCCTCGGCTACGCTGTGGCTTCGCTCGGGATGACAGACGGCGGACGACGTGGATTCCCGTCGACAGACTTTGGGCCACCAAGTATCCCGCCTTGGTCTTTGCGGCACACGGCGGTCAGACGGCGTGAAACTCGGTGGCGTTATATTTATATGAAAACATGGCTTGAAATATCCAAAGACAATATTCTGCGCAATCTTAAAGAGTTTGGGCGGATTTTGGGTAAAGACGTAAAGATTATGGCTGTGGTGAAATCCAACGCTTATGGGCATGGATTAGCTGAAATGGCGGAAGTATTGGCAAGGGGCACCTTTGACAATACTGTCAAAGGTGCCCCTTGCCAGACGATGTGGTTTGGGGTGGACTCAATAGATGAGGCCATAATCCTCAAAAAAACGGGCGTAGACGCGCCAATACTTATTTTAGGTTATACAGAGCTATCCCGACTAAAAGACGCTGTAGAGGGCAAATTTCGCCTTACAGTATACAATAAAGAGACCATTACTGCCCTTGGAAAGCTCAAAAAACCCGCCAAGGCGCATCTTAAAATAGAAACCGGTACTACAAGGCAGGGAATAGGCGAAAGCGAAATCCTGGACTTTATGGAATACGCGCGGAAATTCAAAAATATTGAAATAGAAGGTCTATCCACACATTTTGCGAATATAGAAGATACCACCAACCACGCATATGCCAAAAAACAATTGGCGAGGTTTGAGTCCGTCATCGCCCTCTTGTCAAAGGTGCCCTTTGACATACCCGTAAAACACGTGGCCTGTTCCGCGGCCGCAATACTTTTCAAAGAAACGCATTTTAATATGGCGCGCATCGGGATTGGAATGTATGGAATGTGGTCTTCCAAAGAAACTTTTGTTTCGGCAAAACATAAATTAAAATTAAAACCAGCGCTCACTTGGAAAACAATTATCGCGCAAATAAAAAAAGTAAAAAAGGGGACACCCGTAAGTTACGGTTTAACGGAAAAGGTGAGCCGCGATTCGCTGATTGCGGTTTTGCCAATTGGATATTATGACGGCTTTGACCGCGGATTATCAAGTATTGGCAACGTTTTAGTCCATGGGAAAAGATGTAAAATTCTCGGCAGAATTTGCATGAATATGTGCATGGCTGATGTGACCGATGTAAAAAATGTTAAAATAGAAGACGAAGTTGTTTTACTCGGACGCCAGGGCAGGGAAGAGATAACCGCAGAAGAAATTGCCGGAAAACTTGGAACGATAAATTACGAAGTGGTAACGAGAATTAATCCGGGGATAAAAAGATTTATAAAATAACTATGGGAAAAATAAAAATTGGCGTTATCTTTGGCGGGCAATCAAGCGAGCATGAGATTTCCATTATGTCCGCGCAATCTGTGATAAACGCGCTTAATAAAGAGGAATACGAAATTACGCCGATAAAAATAGAAAAAACAGGGGAATGGACCGGAATAGAAAATCCGTTTATTTTTCTAAAACAGTTTGATATTATTTTTCCAATGGTTCATGGAACTTTTGGAGAAGACGGAAAACTGCAGGGCTTACTGGAAATGGCGGACGTGCCATATATTGGCGCGGGTGTTCTGGGTTCGGCGCTTGGAATGGATAAGGTGGCGCAAAAAAATTTATTCAGACAATCAGGATTGCCGGTTGTGGACTTTATTGAAATACTTGAAATTAATGATAATATTTTGCGGCTCGTGGAAGAAAAAATTGGTTTCCCGTGTTTTGTAAAACCGGCAAACGGGGGATCAAGCGTCGGTATTTCCAAAGCGCGCAATTCCGAAGAACTAAAATCCGCATTGGATTTGGCGCGAAAATATGATAACAAAATAATAGCGGAGAAAGCCGTGCCGAACGCGCGCGAATTTGAATGCGCGGTGCTTGGAAATAAAAATCCTCGGACATCTGTAATAGGCGAAGTAATCACTTCAAACGATTTTTATGATTATAACGCGAAGTACAGGGACGGGAAATCTCAAATTATTATTCCCGCAGACATTCCCGCGCCAGTAAAAGATGAAATCAGCGCAATGGCAATTAAGGCCTATAAAGTAATAAATTGCGAAGGAATGGCGCGGATTGATTTCTTATATGATAATACTATTAAAGAACTTTATTTAAACGAGCCGAATACAATTCCCGGTTTTACATCAATAAGCATGTTCTCAAAACTCTGGCAAGTTTCCGGTCTGCCATACCAAAAACTTCTTGATGAATTAGTCGCATTGGGAATAGAAAGATTTAATCTCCGCAAGCTTTTAAAAGTTTAGATAATTAGCTTCAAAATAGCTAAATTTAGCTAAATTATAGCATAAAAATGATAAGAAAAGATTACCACAACAAAATTCAAGAAAATCATCTTTTTAACAGAAAAAAGAAAGAAAGGGAACCAAAAATCTGGCGATTAAAATTTTCGTTATTTCTTTTGGTTTTAACAATTTTTGCTTGGTTTGGGTTTATTTTTTATGTTCCATATTTTACAATCCAAAATTTTGATTTTACCGGAACCGATAAATCATTGGCGGAAAAAATCAGTATCGCGCTTAAAGGCGAGCTTGATTCGCGTAAATTTTTTGTCTTAAATAAAGGCAATTATTTTATCTTTGACGAAGTAAAATTTAAGCAAAAACTGGAAGAAATGTTTATACTAAGCCATCTTGAAATCACAAAAAAATTCCCTAATACCTTAAAAGTTCAAGCTAAAGAAAAAACAACATCGCTCGTACTGATAACTCACGATGAAACAACCGGCATTTACAACGCGTATTATGTGGATTATCACGGGATGGTAATAGGCGTTCTGAACGATACCGAAAGGTCATATGTTCAAGACCCTGACGCGCCCTTGGAATCCAACGTTTCTAAAATCGCGGTTTCCGAAGATATTGTGGACCAGATGCCCTTGGTGGAACTAAAAAGCGCGACTAACGCAATAAACGCGCGTATAAGCGTTTTTAACGAGTTGCAGGTATCAACTATCCTTGAAATATACGAAAAATTGAATAAAGAAGGGGTAATGACGAAAACTATAATACTTGAAGACCTGAAAAATGCCAAAATAACTGTTAAAGCAAAAGAAGGATTTTTGATATATATGACAACTGAAGATACAATCCAAAATCAAATTGATAATTTAAAAATTTTACTGAAAGAAAAAATCGGAGAAGATAGAACTAAAATACAATATATAGATTTGCGATTTGGGGATAAGATTTTTTACAAATAACATATTATATAAAAAGACAGGCAATAAAACCTGTCTCTTTTATTTGGCTGTATGCGTCGTTTAAGATATATTGTGCGACGCTTGATATATTGTTCTCCCGGATGGTTGGCATACCTATAATATGCCACCAGCCACTATTCCCTAACGTTGGTGACGACACCCGAGTCATTCCGACCGAACGTAGTGAGCGGAGAAATCCCTTCGATAATGTTTAAGGGGTCCTTCGGTTCCGCTGCGGCTTCACTCGGGATGACAAAATAATTCTGCATTCTGCATTTCGCTATCTCTCCCCTTTTACCGCTCGGCAGGGTAGTAAAACAAAAACCCCGAAAAAAATCGGGGCAAGCAAAATATTTAACTTAGTTATCTCGATTCCGTTCGGGAATTTCTCTATAAAATCTTTCCCATATTTCCAGCGCCAATTCATGCGCCGCAGGCTCTCGCGTCCACCTCTCTTCACTAATTAGTCCAAAGCCACAAATAGCAGTATCTAGCTGATTTGCGCACCCAGCCTCTTCGAGACGAGCATCAAAAATCCCATTTTCTTTGGGAAGAATGAGGTACTGCCAATATTCCTCTTCGTGAAATTCTTTGCGTTTGGTCTCAGCCAATATTGTCGTATATTCATAATTAAATCCACCGCCGCCTCCTCTACTCCCCATTAGACAGTGACGATGCACATAAACATGTCCCCAACCAATTCGAACCCGACCCACGGAATTTGCCAATGGTGTTTCTTTTTTACTATTGAAACAAGTAATTCATCGGGTCCACCGGAATGCCATTCAGACGGGTTTCAAAATGAAGATGCGGACCAAAAGTAAGCCGTCCGGCGCCCGGGGTTCCAGGCATTCCGCCGGAATATCCGATTACTTCTCCCCTTTCAACAAAATCATTCGTCGAAACAATAATTCGTGACAAATGCCCGTAAACAGTCGTGATGCCGGCTCTGTGGATTATCATTACATAAGCGTAATCTGTGCCTTTGAAATAAGCTTTCGCCACATACCCGGGAGCCGCGGCTTTCACCGGAGTCCCCTGTTTGGCGCGAATATCTATCGCCGGATGCTCAAATAAATAGCGGTAAGGATAGTCAGGGTCGTGGAAAGTGGCGGTAATTCCGCGCGACGGGTCTACCGGCCAGCTCAACACCAGCCCGCCGTCGCCATTGGCAAAATCCTTATCGCTTTCTTCAAGCTTCTTTCTCATTTTTGTTTCCAAAGACGCGATATCATTATCTATTTTTTGCTGCTCGGCGCGCAACTCTGAAACCATTTGCCTGAAGGATGCTTCGGATTCGGCAACCTGCTGTTTCAGTTCGGCTTTGATTTTTTTCTGGTCATCCAACGCCCATATCCTCGCTTCCAGTTTTACCTTTTCTTCCGCAAGCGCAAGTATTTTTTCTTCCGCCTGCTCTTTATTCGCTTCTAATTCGGTTTTTAATATTTTTACTCTCTCAAGCGACTCAAGCAAATTGCCGTTTATTTCTTCAAGCTGTTTAACATAATCAAAAAATTCGGAAAACGAGTCATATAAAAGCAAAACTTCAAGCGCCGCTTTTTGGTCTTCTTTATTCATTAACCGGACAAATTCCGAAAGATATTTTTTGTGTTCATCCACGCTTTCTTGTTTTTCGGCAATTTGCTCTTTAAGATATTTTATTTCAAGTTCGGTATTCTGAATTTGAAGCTCCGCGGCTTCAACATCAAGCTCGGCTTTTATTATCCTGTCTTCAATAATTTCCATTTGATTCGCCAAAGAAAGTTTTTCCTTCTGCTTTTGGGCGATATTTTTTTCGTATTGTTTTATTTTTGAATTAATCTCGGATATCTGGTCTTTTTTCGCTTCTATGTCGGTATTTATAACGTCCAGCTCCTGCTTTACCCCGCCGGAAGCAAAATGAATAAAACCGAGATACGCCAAAAGAGAAGCGCATAAAAACAGACAAGCTATGTATTTTATATTTCCTCTCATTTTACGTTGTCATCCCGAACGTAGCCGAGGGATCCCTTCGGCAATCTTTAAGGGATTCCTCCACTCGTCTCGCGACTCGGTCGGAATGACAGATGAATATATATTTTTAAGATAATTTCTTTATCGCTTCATAAAGCCGTTTCACAATTTTTTCCTTTCCCAAAACCGAGGCCAGTTCAAACGGTCCCGGCGATGCTTGACGCCCGCTCAAAGCAACGCGGAATGGCCAAAGAGTATCCCCTGTTCCAAGGTCTTCGGTTGTAATAATTTCCACGATTTTTTTCTCCAGGTTTTTTTCTTCAAAATCTTTTTCGGTCAATGTCTCAAAAAATTTGACGAGCCGGTTCAGGCGAAAAACCGTTTCCGATTTCCGTTTTTCCACAGGCAATTCTCGAGTTTTGTGCCACAACAAAAGTTGCGTATCGTAATTCAATTTATTTTTGAAAAAAAATTCTGTAAAATACGGGATTTCCGAAAGATGTTTTACGCGTTCCTGCTCCAATTTTAAAACATTTTCAAGCCATTCTTTTTTTACAACTTCGCCGTTATCCTCTACGACATATCCGTTTTTGACTTGTTTGATCAATTTCGCGCTTTCAAGATAAGGAACGCAAAGTTTGACAAAATCTTTCAATGATTTATTGCGGAGATAAAGACCGTTCAACCAGTCCAACTTTTCCAAATTAAACACCGCGCCAGATTTTCCAAGCTCGGAAATGTCAAATTTTTTAACAAGCTCCTTAATAGAAAAAAGCTCCTTTTCGCCTTCCGGGCTCCAGCCCAAAAGCGCCAAAAAATTTAAAATCGCCTCTGGTAAATATCCTTTGTTCAAATAATCTTCAACCGCC
>CAZGDX010000015.1:0-19297 GCA_964525225.1 uncultured Gammaproteobacteria bacterium | reverse complement strand
ATTGCTTTCAACATAGACGCAAGCGTTGATGAAGCCATCGGCGTCGGCAGAAAAAGCAATATTGTCAAAAATATTTTTGACACTTTCCGCGTTTTTCTTTTCAAAAAACAAATTGAAATTTACGCCGACATTGATGAAGCGGCGTTTCTTGCGTTTCTGAAAGACAATTTCGGGGCTTTGCAAAAAACTCCGGAAAACGCCAAGCTTGAACTTGTCTGGAAAGCCGGAAACAGCAAACCGTACGTAAAAATAATTCCCGAAAGAAACGGCCGTCTGTTTGATTTTGGCCGGGCTATCATAACAATGCAAGAAAATATAAAAAATTTAAAAACCGAACCTGTGCACCTGGCGCTTGATGGCGTCACTCCGCAAATAAAAACGGGAGATACGGGAAAGGCGATTTTTAATCTAGACGACATCATCGCCAAAATTCCTTTAAAACTTTCTTACAACGGAAATATCTGGGAAATCGGGCGTGAAGAATTGTCGCCGATGCTGGTCTTTGCCAGAGATAAAAAAAATGAGGTGGTACTTACTCTTGACGAAGAAAAATTGAGAGATAAAATAAAACAAATTGCCGAAAAAGTGGAAATAAAACCAAAAAACGCGCAATTCACCATGAAAGACGGAAAAGTTATTGAATTTCAGATATCCGAAGAAGGACAGGAAATCTCCAAAGAAGAAACCATAGCAAAAATTAAAGAAGAAATTTTTACAAAAAAAGCAAAAGCCGGGGAGGTTGGCACCACTGTTGAAGTGACGGTGCGCGAAATCAGCCCGCTCGTGACTACGGAGAATATCAATACCATGGGAATAATAGAAATTATCGGCGAGGGCGTTTCCAATTTCAAAGGAAGTCCGGCGAACCGCCGGCACAATATCGCCAACGGCGCGCAAAAGCTTCATGGAATTGTCATCGCGCCAGGTGAAACGTTTTCTTTAGTCAAGTCCCTTGGCGAAGTTAGCGCCAAAACCGGCTATAAAGCCGAACTGGTTATTAAGGGAGATAAAACAATTCCGGAATTCGGCGGAGGGTTGTGCCAGATTGCCACCACGGTTTTCCGCGCCGCGTTAAGTTCCGGACTTCCCATCCTTGAAAGAAAAAATCACTCATACCGCGTTTCATATTATGAACCTCCGGCGGGAATGGACGCAACCATTTATACGCCAAACCCGGATTTAAAATTTAAAAACGATACCGGACATCATATTTTGGTGCAAGCAAAAATTGACGGGGATGAACTGAAATACACTTTTTGGGGAACAAAAGACGGAAGAATTGCCGAGAACAGCGCTCCGGTAATCTGGAATATCACGTCTCCCGCGCCGACAAAACTGGTGGAGACATTGGATTTGCCCATTGGACAAAAAAAATGCACGGAAGTAGCGCACAAAGGCGCGGATGTTTATTTTGATTACAAAGTTACTTATCCCGGACAAGAGCCAAAAATCCAGCGGTTTAACAGCCACTATCGCCCTTGGCAGGAGGTCTGCCTAATTGGCGTAGCCGAACTGTCAGCAGCTTCAATTCCGGCGTCGGCAGGACAATAAAAATAAAGAACCCCGAGCTTACGCTCGGGGTATCCAAAATAATTTTCAATACTGAAATCCCCCTGTCGTTTTATTCTTCAATGTGTTAAATAAACATTTTTGCGTCGCGCATTCATTCGCTCCGTCGCCAAAGCTATGGAGCGTCGGCGACTGCGACGTGGGGGATAAAAAACGCCCTCCCCGCAATATCGCGGGGAGGATGTTTATTAAAATCAATGAACCGTCCGGCTATATGCCGATAACGCAAAATCCCAATAAACATCCGGCAGAAACCACGAATCCGACAATTGAAATCGCGCCGTATTTTTCAAACTTATCGGATAATCCTAGACAATTCAAGTGCGCCACTCCAAGCATAAGCTTTGTTGCAAACGCGATAAGTCCAAAAATTATCGCGGGAAACAGCAATTCATCAACCGCCATCAATACAAAAAAAATTAACATAAAAATAACTATCAATCCCCCCAAAACAACAGCAATCTGCCCAGCAAATTCAAACGGAGTTTCCTTCCGCATCAAAAAATAATCCGTTGTCGCAAAAATTACCGTTCCAACCATTGCAACCGCGAAAAGAACCATTGACAGCATTGTCATTTTCTCCGCCTTTCTGTTTTTTAAAGGACTCTTTCAACCCGCGAACCGCAAATTTGCGGTTTTCAAAAAACTGCGCCCAAGAAGACTAGTTAGAGGAAAAGACTAGTCGGGAAGACCAGAACCCTCCTGCAACTAGCCCCCATGCTTGTCGTGGGCGCAGTTTTTTACAAAGAATTTTAAATTCTTTTCCAAATTAATATCCCGCGATATTCTCTTGGAAAAAACGGTCTTGGCAACCAAGACCTGAAAATTCAACAATCATAATCGTTGTCAAAAGTCGGCTGGGAACGCAAATCGCGCAATCCGCTTTCAAGAGCGTCAAGCACGTCCTGAATTTCGCCATCCGCACAATCGTCCTTATCAAGAACAAAGTATTGCTTACCGCAATCCCGAAGCACCCGCAACGCGATTCCGCCATCCAAAAAAGCGATAACTCCCAAACCCTGAACTTCGTCAACCGCCCAATCCAGTTCGTCCTCATTGCCGAAAATCTGCGCGGCCTGCTTCCTGGAAATTGGTTTTCGTTTCATTTCTTTCCTCCCTGCTTTTTTAAGCTAATCCAGCTTAACAGATTATAGTACCATATATTTTAAAATGCGTCAATAGCCCATCCATTTTCTTTCTCAACCACCGCGCCTTTTATTGTAAATCCGGCAGCTTTTTTATGTCCGCCTCCACCGAAACTTTTGGCAAATTCCGAGGCGTCAAAATCGCTCCCCGACCTAATACTTGCTTTTACAAACCCGCCTTCCAATTCCTTGTATACTATAATTGCCCGGGCTTTTACCGACTTGTTCAAAAAACTGGATATACCCTCAATAGATTCTTCAGATGCCTTGTTGACCGATAAATCTTCAAGTTTCAAAAAGGTGGTGACAACACCTTCTTTTGCGTCGTATTTCAGGCGCTTGAAAGCCGCGCCCCACACACGCAACGCTCCGACATTTTTGTCGTTTGAATATTCTTTCAAAATGCTATGAAATTTTGCGCCGGAAAGCATCAACTCGGACGCGGAAGCCAAAGCAATATCACTCGTGGCCGGGTTTGTAAAATTGCCAGTGTCGGAAAAGATGCCCATAAAAAGACAGGTAGCCATTTCTTTGGTGATAATGATTTCATTTTTGGAAAACATTTCGTGGATTATTTCGCAATTTGAGGATGCTTCGGGCAAAACCAAATTGATATCCCCATATCCATTATTGGAAATATGGTGGTCAATATTGATTAAAAACGGCAACTGTTCGCGAATATCAGTGCCAAAAAAACCGGCTTGTTTTGTATCCCCGCAATCAAAAGTTATTGTACAGTCGGGATTATATTTTGGAATTTCTCCAACCGGCCGGCAGATTTCTTCTATGTTAAAAATTCCGGCGGAATTCAGAAGCGAGTAAAAATTTTCCGGAATTTCATCCTGGCAGAAAAACTTAAACTCTTTTCCGCTTTTTTTCAAAAATATGGAAAAAGCCGATGCCGAACCAATAGTATCGGCATCCGGTTTGCGGTGCATTACGAGCGCGAATCTCTTCCGCTCCGCCACCGCTGCGAATATCTTATTGTAGATTATCTTTTTATACATTCGGATTATCTTAGCAGGGCTATTAAAAATTGTCAAAGCAAGGCCAATCCGGCTTTTGACATTTATCCGGCTTAAAGCTAAAATGGGAGTATATTTATGTATCTCCGGCGTCTTGAAATACACGGATTCAAATCATTCGCCAATAAGAGCGAGATGGAATTTCTGTTGCCGAAAAACGGCACCCGCGGGATTACCGCCATTGTCGGACCAAACGGCTCGGGAAAATCCAATGTAGTGGACTCGCTCCGCTGGGTTATGGGCGAACAGAGCATGAAAACCATCCGCGGAAAAAAGAGCGAAGATATTATTTTTTCCGGAACCGGCAAAAAAGCCCAGGCCGGATTTGCCGAAGTTTCTTTAATTTTGGACAACGAAAAACAGAACGGAATTGACTATCCTGAAGTAATGCTCACCCGCAGAATCTACCGGAGCGGAGAAAGCGAATATCTTCTGAACAAAAAGAAAACCCGCCTGACCGATATCCAGCTGATGCTTGCCAAATCAAATATCGGAAGCAAATCATACAGCATTGTCGGACAAGGAACAATTGATAAAATTCTTACCCTTTCAGAAGAAGAAAGGAAAGATTTTTTTAACGAAGCCGCCGGCATCAAGCAATACCAAATTAAAAAAGAGCAATCCATTTCCAAACTTGAAAACACAAAGAAAAATCTGGAACAGGCGGAAATAATTTTGCGCGAACTGGAACCGCGCCTGCGCCAGCTGCGCCGGCAGACAAAACGGCTTGAGGAACGCGAACTCACGGAAAAAGAACTTCACGCTTTGGAATTTGAATATTATGGCGGAACGTGGAAAGAACTTACGGAAAATATCAATACAGTTTCGGAAAAAGTAAAAAAATTCCAAGACAAGTGGGATGAAAAACGCGGAGAAATAAAAACAATCCAGGACGAATTCGCCGCGCTACAGAAAGAAAAACCCGTATCCGAGTCATTTTTTTCACTTCAAATTGAATATCAAAAACTTGCTGATGAAAAAAGCAAGCTCCGCGAAAAAGAGTGGGAACTGAAAATAGTGGCGGAAAAAGACGGGACTCCGCAAAAAACAAAGGCGGCGATTATTTCTTTCAATAAGGCAGTAGAAGAAATTTCCGCGCTTTCCACGGCGCAAGAAAAAATTATAGAAAAAATAAAAATAATTTTGGAATCCGCAAAAAACGGAAAGATTAATGAAGAACAAATTAAAAATTTAAGCGAAGAACTGCAAACGCTTGGCAAAGAAACAAAAAAATTGCTCCGCGAGATGAAAGGCGAACCCTCCTCCGCCGCAGATGCTTTGGTGGACAAGCCGGCGGGCAAGGGACGAGATTTTGAAAAAAAACTCATTGAACTTAAAGACCGGATTATAAAAATTGAAGAAAAAATGGAATCTCTCCGCGAAGAAATTCAAAATCTGGCAAAAAAAGACGAGAAAAAAAAGAAAGAATTTTTTGAAAAGCAAAGGAAACTTGATGCAAGGCAAAATGAAATCTTTTCGGTTGAGCGCGATTTGAACGATGCTAAAATAGAACTTGCCCGCCTTGAAACCAAAAAAGAGGCCTTGGAATCGGAGATGAAAATTGAACTCAAGGACAGATTTGACGAAGTGAAACTTTCGAGGGATATGTCCTCCGTCGGGGCCCCGTCCCCCGAAAGTAATCGCGATGAAATTTTCCGGAATATCCAGAGATTAAGATACCAGCTTGAACAAATCGGAGGAATTGATCCGGAAGTGGCCAAGGAGCACGAAGAAACAGAAGAAAGATTTGAATTTTTAAATAATCAATCGGAAGATCTGAAACAATCAAGCGCATCTCTCCGCGAAGTGATTAAGGAACTGAATGAGATTATAGAAACTCAATTTAATGAATCATTCGCAAAAATAAACGAGAATTTTAACCGTTATTTTGGAATACTTTTTAACGGCGGGACCGCGAGGATAATTAAAACTGCTGTAAAAAACGAAGAAGAACCGGAAGCGCAAAATGCCGACGAAAAAATGGAACGGGGAAAAAATTACATCATTGAAATCCAAGCAACGCCTCCAGGCAAAAAAATCAAAAATCTAGAAATGCTTTCCGGCGGTGAAAAAGCCCTGACAGCCATTGCCCTTCTTTGCGCCATTATGGCCAATAACCCTTCTCCGTTTGTCATTCTAGACGAAGTTGACGCGGCGCTTGATGAAGCCAACACTATAAAATTCGCAAATATCCTTGCGGAACTTTCTAAAAATACGCAATTTGTGGTTATTACCCATAACCGCGCCACTATGGAAAAAGCATCTATTCTGTATGGCGTAACTATGGAAATTGAAGGCATCTCAAAACTACTTAGTGTTCGATTGGATGAGGGAGAACAACTTGCGAGATAACTCTTGACTTTTTTAAAGCTATGTAGTAAGATAAGCAAAGAACTAACTTTAAGCTAAATTATGTTATCAATAAGACTTACAAGAATTGGAAAAAAGAAACAGCCGTCATACCGCGTAATCGTGGTGGACAAAAAGAAAGATCCATGGGGCAAATACCTGGAAAATCTCGGTTTCTACAATCCAAGAACAAATCCAAAAACCATTGATTTGAAGGTGGAAAGAATCAAATACTGGATTTCCAAAGGCGCGCAAGCCAGCGCTACGGTAAACAACATGCTGGTTGACGCCGGAATTCTTACGACAAAAGTAAAATCTTCATCTGCGGGCAAAAAATCGGCTGAAGCTCCAAAAACTGAAGCTCCGAAAGCCGAAGCAAAACCAAAAAAAACTGAAATGAAACCGGAGACCCCGGAAGTTAAACCTGAAATAGCGGAAACACAAACCGAATCTGAAGCTCTAAAAGCCGAGGGCTCCCCTTCGGGGCCGGAAGTAAAAGCTTAATAATCTAAAAAGCGGGGCGCAAACCCTGCTTTTTGATTTTACCCCATCATCCCAAGTAAAACTTGGGACACCTCCTCTGGCGAAGACGCGGAGAGCTGTCTTGACTCTAGTCGAGACCGAGGGGCCAAAACGTGTGGATATTGACTTTTTTTGCCATTTATGTTATATTATAAATAATACCAGGCTCTAATCCGCCATGATGGGTGGTGCGAGGTCGAAGCTGGTCGAACTTGTCTTAAATCCCGAAGGGATAAATTCAGACAAAATCTAATAAACTGATTAAACTGTACTCAAAATATGGCTGGAAAGACATCATACAGCGATCAAGAATTCGTAGAGTCAGTGGTTAAAGCCCTCGTGAACAATCCGAGCGATGTTAAAACAGAACGCACAGTAGATGAAAGAGGCGTTCTCATCACTTTGAACATCAACCCGGCAGATATGGGTTATGTGATTGGACGCGGAGGTCAAACCGCAAGAGCTCTTCGCACATTGCTTCGCATCGTCGGAGCCAAAAACAACGCTCGCGTAAATCTCAAAATCGTGGAACCGGAAGGTTCAACACATGTGAGACGCGAACAAAGAGAAGAAGTTGTTGATACCGACGCAGTTGAAGATCTCAAAATCTAAAATCAAAATATTAAAAACAAAAATTGCGGTACAATAGTGTCGCAGTTTTTGTTTTTTAACGCAGTTTGATACAATAAAAATACGAAATGTTAAATTGTTGCTATGAAAAAAATTCACTTTTTAAGTATTTTTCCGAAAATGTTTGATTCGTATTTGAACGAATCCATTTTAAAGCGCGCGCAAGCAAAAAAGCTGGCGAGTTTTAAGGTAATGGATATACGTGATTTTGCAACCGACAAACACAGAACCACGGATGACAAACCATACGGCGGAGGCGCCGGCATGGTGATGAAAGTTGAACCGATTTTTAAGGCCTTAAAAAAAATTAAACAAGACAAAAAGACGCGGATAATATTACTTTCTGCGAAAGGAAAAATTTTTAATCAAAAAGAAGCCAAAAGATTATCAAAATATAATAATCTAATTTTGATTTGCGGGCGCTATGAAGGCGTAGACGAGCGTGTTGCCAAAAATCTGGCAGACGAAGAAATTTCCATCGGCGGATATATTTTAACCGGCGGAGAATTGCCGGCAATGGTCGTCGCCGACGCAATAGTTCGTCTTATCCCTGGTGTTATCCGAGCAGAATCTCTTCTTGAAGAAAGGCATTCAGCATTCTGAATTCTGAATTTCACACGGAGTATCCGCAATATACAAGACCAGAAGAATTTATGAAATGGAAAGTGCCCGGAGTTCTCCTTTCCGGAGACCACAAAAAAATAAACGAATGGCGAAAAAAAATGATGAAAATAAAAAAGACGGAATAAAATCCGTCTTTTTTATTTATAATTTACACCCCAATAACAACCGGCATAATCATCGGGCGGCGTTCGGTGCGTTTAAAAAGAAACGCGCCAATTTCATCACGAAGTTTATTTTTCAGATACATTTCATCTGTTTGCGATTTTTTATCCTTATCTTCACAAAGTTTTCGCACAAGCTTTCTAGTATCTTCAATCAGTTTTTTGTTTTCTTTCATATAGATAAAGCCGCGGGAAATAATATCCGGGCTTCCGATAAGCGCGCCGGTGCGCTCGTCAATTGTTGCAATTATCACAACCATTCCATCGCTGGCAAGCACCTGCCTATCGCGGAGCACGACCTGGCTTACATCGCCGACTCCCAATCCGTCAACAAAAACATAATCGGATTTTACGAAATTATTTGTCAGCGCGCCATTCCCATTAGAAAACTCCATAACTTGCCCATTGGACGCGACAAAAATATTTTTGCGCGGGATTCCCATACTTTCGGCAACCATCGCGTTTGCTTCCAGCAAAAATCTGTTGCCCTCTACCGGAACAAAATATCTTGGTTTCAGGAGCAAAGTCATCAAGCGGATATCATCAATTTTCGCGTGTCCGCCGGCATGGACATCCATCATCTGATAATGGATAATTTTCGCGCCTTTTCTTACCAAAGTATCTTTTAATCTTTGCACGGTGCGCTCGTTGCCCGGAACTACGGAAGATGAAAATATCACCGTGTCGCCCGGCTGAATCTGCACGTCTTTGTGTTCTCCGTTGGCAATGCGCATCAATACCGCGCGGTCTTCGCCTTGCGCGCCGGTACAAACGATAATAACTTTTTCCGGAGGAAAATCATCAACCTGGCGGATATCAATAAGAGTTCCCGGCCTTACTTTTATATAGCCGAGAATTTTTGAAATTTCCAGATTTGATTTCATGCTATATCCGTCAACCGCGACTTTTTTTCCGTATTCGTCGGCAAGTTCAATAATTTGTTTCAAACGCGATAGAAGCGAAGAAAAAGTTCCGACAATCAAACGGCCGGACGCGCCGGAAATTATCGCGCGGAGCGTATCGCCGATTTCACTTTCTGAAATCTGATGCCCCTTGTGTTCGGAATTAGTGCTGTCTGTTAAAAGCGCGAGCACGCCCTTGTCGCCAATTTTCGCGATACGGGAAAAATCCGCGGGCATACCATCCACCGGCTTATAATCAAATTTCCAGTCGCCGGTATGAACAATCGTGCCTTCAGGCGTATGGATTACAATACCCAAAGAATCCGGGATATTATGATTCACATGGAAAAATTCCACGCGAAATCTGCCCAAAACAAGCTGGTCGTCTTTGGTTATTTCTTTAATATTCAACCGCGAATTTGGAAAATCTTCCTGGCGCTTTTTGATGATTGCCGAAGTAAAATGCGCGGTAAATATCGGGGGATTTCCGAGTTTTGGCGCAATATAAGGAATCGCGCCGATATGGTCAAGATGTCCGTGAGTGATAATAATTCCGCGGATATTCTTTTCTTTACCCTTAAGATATGACATATTCGGAATAATGCAATCAATTCCCGGCATATCTTCTTCGGGAAATTGCACGCCCAAATCAATAATGATAATGTCGTTGCCATACTCAATTAAAGTGCAGTTGCGGCCGACTTCTTCAAGCCCGCCCAGCACCATCACTTTTAATTTTCCATGTTGCCTTGCCATTGCGCGATGTCCGCTTCGCGAAATAAATCCACCTTCTTTTCTTGGCGCGGTTCTTGTGACGTTTCTTTGCGCGTTAAATCTGCGATGCGAATCGTCCCTTGTATTTTTTCTTGAATATCTTGAATTGTGATTTGATTGTTTTCTTTCACCAATCGGAGTAGCCGAAGGTCTTTTCCCGCCCATCGTTCGAGACCTAGAGAGGTTCTCAGACCCTGAACGGGAGGCGGATCCGCCTTTGGCGGAAAATATTTTATTAAACATAAATAGTTTCTAAATTCGAAGCACGAAATCCGAAATGCGAAACAATAATTCTTTGTCATTCCGAGCCGAAGCGAGGAATCTCACACCAATCAAGAAAGGTATGGGATCCTTCACTGCGGTTCAGGATGACAAATAGTATGTTTCGGATTTCGATATTTGAATTTCGGATTTTTATTTTATATTGGTGGGGATGGAGAGATTTGAACTCTCACGACATTGCTGCCACTAGCTCCTGAAGCTAGCGCGTCTGCCAATTCCGCCACATCCCCGTTTTCAAATGAAGAATGAAGAATATAGAATGCTGAATGCGGAATTAAATTATTAAAAAATAATTCATCATTCATCATTCTGCATTCCGAATTTCACCCTACCATTTCCATCCCAGTTTTTCTTTGATATACCAATTTGACATATTGGTAAATCTGTCTGAAGGAGTATTTATTCTTTGGATGGTTATTCCTTTTATTTTTTGCGCCACCGGATATGTATAAATCGGGTGATAAAGAAATATTGCCGGCATGTCTTCCGCCAAAACATCCTGGAAACTAATCAAATTTTTTTCTTTTTCTCCCCTATCCTTGCTCGCGCGCGCTTTCTCTAGATAACCGTCGGCCTCGCGGTTTTTATATCCCGACAAATTTAATCCCGGGTCCTCGGCCTGCGACGAATGCCAAAAGGGATACAAATCCATTCCCGCGCTTATTATTTCGCCATAAATCAAAATATCGTAAGCCCGCGGCTTGATTACTGTCTGCACTATTTGCGAAGCCGGCTCTACTTGCAAATTGGTTTTAACACCAACCGCTTCCCAATTTTCTTTTACCATTTCCGCGACATTTATATATTCTTTTATATCCGGAGCCACAAGAGTTACTTCCAAAAGAATATCGCTTTTTTTTCTAAAATTATCCCCGTCTTCTCTTTTCCATCCCAGTTTATCCAGATTTTCTTCCGCTGTTTGCGCGGAAAAACCATATTTCTTAATTTCGGGGTGATACCCAATAAAACCTACCGGAATCGGACCTCTTGCCACAAGCCCTTCATTTCCCAAAATCTCGGCCAAAATTTTTTCTTTGTTTGTGGCATAAGCCAGCGCTTGTCGCAACGATTTGTCTTGTATGGTTTCCGACCTCTGTAGATTAAAAAAGATAGCAGTATATTGCGGCAAATTCAAAGAATAATATTTGATGTCTTTTTTTCTTCCGCCTTTTTCTTCATATGACTTGGAAAAAAAGCTTAATCCGTCAACTTCGTTCCTGTTAAGCGCGCCAACGCCCTCTTCCAAATTCGAATAAAACCGGAAAGTGATATTTTCAATATATGGTTTTTTATCAAAATAATGTTCGTTTGTTTCCAAAGAATAAGAACGTATAGTTCCGCTGCGTTCCCGCACAAACGACTTGAATTTATACGGCCCAGACCCTATCGGACGCAAATTATATTCCGAAAGTTTTGCCGCAAACGGCGACACATTCATCCAAATATGTTCCGGTATTATCCCGACCGTTAAGATATTCAAAAAAGCGGAGAACGGTTCTTTTAAAGAAAATCTTATAGTCAAATTATCAATTTTCTCAACCGTAACATTGGAAAAACTTCTGGACATCGGGCTTGCGTAATCCGCGTTCTGCACGGCCTTTATCGTAAAAACAACATCATCGGCGTTTAATTCCTCGCCGTCATGCCATTTTAAATTTTCTTTAAGTTTAAAAGTATAAATTTTTTGGTCATCGGAAACATCATAAGAAAAAGTCAGGTCGTTCACAAACCCTTTTTCCGGATCGTTTTTAATAAGCCCGGAAAATAAAAGGCGGGAAATATCCATATCAACATCGCTGGTGCTTGAATATAAAGGATTGATAAAGCGCGGAACACCAATTAATCCCTCAACATAAGTTCCGCCGTAATCCGGATTGTAAATTATGTGTTTTTGATAAAAATTTGCAAACAAATAAGAAGCGGAGACAAAAATAATCAACGAAAAAATACTTATTGCCAGCCGTTCTTTCGGTGATAAAAATCTTCCAACCAGTTTTAACTGGCTCCATCCGGGTATTGTTTTCCCGGATAAAGAAAAAATCAACTTTTTATCAAAAAGTTTATAGTCCTTTGACTTCCTGTAAAATTTATATTGCGCCTTCAATTTCTTTGATATTTGCCTGATTCTTCCAAAAAAATGGCGTAAAAAATGAAAAAATTTATTCACAAATTGATTGCGAATTAAAATATCTTTTATAACCTGTTATCCTTTCAAAAAGATATTTGCGATTGCCGTCACGAAAAATAAAATCGCGATAACTATGGTTGAAACAAAGAGTATTTTTTCAACTCCCCTTTTCGCGCGGTAAACATTGCCTTCACCGCCAAAAATAGCTCCCAAGCCGCTTCCGCGCGCCTGTAAAACTATGGAAATAATAAGTAAAACCGCAAAAATTATTTGCGCTGTATTCAAAGCTGTTTGCAACATAAAGAAGTATAAACTTAAATTAAGTGTACCATAAAGCAAGCATTTTGTCAACAACAAATCATAAAAACTATGTTATAATGATAAAAGATATGAAAAAACTTACAAAAATCCTCATTTTAATAATTTTCGGATTTATACTTTCCGCGAGTTTTGTTTTCGCCAATGGCGACACGGGACAACAAGATTTATCCATAAATCTTTCAAATTTTCTGGGATTCACGGTAGTGCGCAATCTGCCTGACTATATCGCCAGAGTATATAACATAATGATCGGGCTAGCCGGCGGACTTGCGTCTTTTATGTTTATTGTCGCCGGCTTTCAATATGTGCTGGCGCGCGGAGACGCATCTAAAATCGGGCGAGCAAAAAAACGGATGACTAATTCCATTGTCGCGCTTTTTCTTATTTTCGGCGCTTACTTTATCTTAAACACCATCAATCCGGCTATTTTATCAATGAAATTGCCGGAAATTCAGACGATTGAAAGAAAAGAAGCCAGTTTTTCAGTAGAACAAACTTTTTCCGATTGTACTGCCATAACTAACAGAACAGATTGCGAAAGAGAAGAAAATTGCATATGGCTTTCAATGGAAATTTTCAGCGCCACCGAAGCCGGAAGAATCACGGGAACCATAAGCAACTGGATAGTAAGAGCATTTACTTCATTGGAAGGAAATGAAGTCGGGAGAACGGGTGGCGAAATAGCCGGAGAATGGGTTTATGGAACATTGGTCACAAACCAACGCGGCGGATGCGTTTTGCCCGATCCGGATATGGGCACTGATGGCCACGCATGCAGACCGTCGGGGACGCCATGCAATGAAGGATTGCGCTGTATAGAAGCTATTTCTTTTATAATCGGCAACAGCCGCAGATTATGCACTGCCGGTGCAACCGGCTCACCGTGTCGGATAGCACATGCGGAAGAAGATTGTTTCGGCATAGAACCAGAAAGTTCCAGATTATGCGTTGCTTATATGTGTATGGGGGACACTGATAGACCAAACGGTTCTCCGTGCACAAGCGATACGCAATGCGATTCAAATCATTGTTTGCTTGATAGAAGAATATGCGCCGCCGAAACCGGAGGAATTGTAGGCGCTGATTGCAGACCGCCGCTTCCCGCAGACGAAGATACTTGCGGAAATTCAAACCTGTTTTGTTGCCCAACCGCTTCCGCCGATTTGCTAAGTTGCACTGTCCGCTCAAGCGTAGGCGCAACAAATCCAAAATGTATTGAAAAACTAAATGCAAATTCATCATGCATAAGAGCGGACCAATGCAAATCCAACTATTGTAACGATAATGCTTGCGATTGTTTGTGCGATTATGGAGAATCCTGCGCTTCACCATGTCCGTCCACAAGAAGATATTGCGTAGATGAAGGACTTTTTGACACGGGCGACCATTGCCAAACTTCAAGATAATTAAATCAAATAAAAAAACAGCCCGCGCTGGCTGTTTTTTATATTTCTTCAAAATCTCCAAAAAAACCTGCCGATTACCAATCTCCTATTGCCCCACTACCAATACAGCCGATACACGTTCCGCGCTGAAACTTAATAAAAATCACAATGCTCGGACAAACTTAATTGTTTAATTAATTTTGATTGTTTTATAAAATTATCTTTCGTCTGAATTGGTAGTGGGGCTTGTCATTTTGATAAAAATATTATATGATGTTGGTTAAGTGAATCACGAAATATAGGGAACAAAACTTCCACTAATTTCTGCCACTAATCAGCACTAATAAACAATTTTCTAATTTGTGCGTATTCGTGATAAAAATTAGTGGAAGTCTAGTGCCTTATAAAAATATCATGCCTAATCAAATCAGAATCCGCGGGGCGCGGGTCAATAACCTGAAAAACATCTCGCTTGATATACCGAAAAATGAATTTACGGTTATCACCGGCCTTTCCGGCTCGGGAAAGTCGTCTCTTGCTTTTGATACTTTGTATGCCGAAGGCCAGCGGAGATATATGGAGTCATTGTCTTCTTATGCCCGCCAATTTCTGGAAATTCAGGACAAACCTGATGTTGATGAAATCAAAGGACTTTCTCCGACAATCGCCATTAACCAACGCACTGCTTCGCAAAATCCCCGCTCCACAGTAGGTACAGTAACTGAAATTTACGACTATTTGCGCTTGCTTTTTGCCAAAGCCGGCACTCCTTATTGTCCGAAATGCAAACTAAAAATGCAAAGCCAAACGTCCGCGGAAATCACGGAACAAATTTTGAAAATCTGCGATTCTCTGAAAATCACCGATGAATTCGCCCTTATTTCTCCGATTATCAAAAACGAACGCGGGGAACATAAAGCGCTTATCAAAGAACTGGCAAATGCCGGATACCAGAATCTCCGTTATGACGGATATCTGATAAATATAGTTGAAGCGCTGGACAAACAAGTTGATAAAAATAAAAAACACCGGCTTGACGCGGTGATCGCGTTTTTATCCGTTGATTTTATAAACGAGCTGGCGGAAGGAAGAACGGATTTAAAAAAACTTATCGGAAAAGCCGTGGACTTGGGAAACGGCAATGTTGTTCTTTTAGATTTAAATAAAAATGAAGAAAAATTATTTTCACTTAATTTAACTTGCCCAAAATGCCATTTTGGAATTCCTGAAATTGAACCGAGATTTTTTTCTTTTAACAGCCCGCATGGCGCCTGCGAAAGATGCACGGGGCTTGGGTCGGTTCAAAAAATAGAACCCGACCTGGTAATTCCGAATAAACGGCTGACCATAGACCAAGGCGCCATCAAACCTCTTTCCCGGATTGCCGGAAACCAAATTTGGTATACAAGAATCATCAACGAAGTCGCCAAAAGGCATAATTTCAAAGTTGACGTTCCGGTCGGGAAACTGCCGAAAAAAGCTTTGGATGTTTTATTTTACGGAACCGGCGAAGAAGAATACAATGTCGGCGGAAAAATGATAGCTTTTGACGGAATCATCCCGCATCTTGAAAAACGTTTCCACGAAAGCGATTCGGAATATATAAGAAAAGAAATAGAAAATTACATGCGTTCCTTTATTTGCGACAAATGCAATGGGAAACGGCTCAAACCCGAGGTTCTTTCTGTGCTGTTTTTGGAAAAAAATATTTCCGATTTGGTGAGGATGCCGATTGATGAACTCAACAAATTTTTTAAAAATACATTAAGCCCGAAAACGAAAAACAAAGCGCTCTCCTCTCTTGACGAAATGCAGAAAAAAATCACCGAAAGCATCGTTAAGGAAATCTATGGCCGGACAAATAATTTAATTGACGCTGGCGTGGAATATCTGTCTTTGGACAGAACCGTCACCACTCTTTCCGGCGGAGAATTGCAACGCGTCCGCCTGGCTACACAGCTTGGTTCGGGGCTTTCGGATGTAATTTACATTTTGGACGAACCATCCATCGGATTGCATCAGCGCGACAACGCGAAACTTTTAAAGACATTAAAAAAATTACAGGAAAAAAGAAATACGGTCATTGTCGTTGAACATGATGAAGAAACAATAGAAAATGCTGATTTTGTGGTGGATATCGGTCCGGGCGCCGGAACTTATGGCGGAAAAATCGTGGCAAAGGGCGCACCGGCGGAAATAAAAAAGAACAAGCAATCCCTTACCGGCGATTATATGTCCGGCAGAAAAGAAATCGCGACAAAAAAATCTTTCCGCAAGGGTTCGGGAAAAAGCATTTCCATCTCCGGAGCTTCGGAATTTAATCTGAAAAATGTAGATGTAAAAATTCCGCTCGGCAAATTTGTTTGCGTTTCCGGCGTTTCCGGCTCAGGAAAATCAACCTTGATTCTGGACATTTTGGCCCGCGCCGTCGCGCAAAAATTCTACGGCTCAAAGGACCTTCCGGGAAAACACAAAGACATAAAAGGAATGGAATCCATAGATAAAATAATTTCCGTTGACCAGTCGCCCATTGGCCGCACTCCGCGATCAAATCCGGCGACATATACCAGCGTCTTTACTTCCATCCGCGACCTGTTTACTGAAATTCCAGAAGCAAAAATGCGCGGATACGATGCCGGAAAATTCAGTTTCAATGTTAAAGACGGCGGGCGATGCGAGGGTTGCGGCGGTGAAGGATACGTGCAGATTGAAATGCACTTCTTGCCGGATGTTTATGTTGAATGCAAGGAATGCCACGGCAAAAGATACCGCCCGGAAATTCTTGAAATTCATTATAAAGAAAAAACAATTGCCGATGTTTTAGAAATGACAGTTGAAGAAGCGCGCGAATTTTTCAAAGACCATTCTTTAATTCACGAAAAACTCTCCATCCTGCAGGATGTCGGCTTGGGATATCTGCATTTGGGACAACCGGCAACCACCCTGTCGGGTGGCGAAGCCCAGCGCGTCAAACTGGCCACAGAACTGTCCCGGCGCGACACAGGCAAGACATTGTACATTTTGGATGAACCGACAACCGGCTTGCATTTTGACGACATAAAGCGGCTCTTGCTGGTCTTGGAACGTTTGGTTGAAAAAGGAAATACGGTTCTTGTCATTGAACACAACCTAGATGTTATAAAAACCGCGGATTGGATTATTGACATGGGTCCCGAGGGCGGAGACCGCGGAGGGTATATTGTTGCCGAAGGCACTCCGAGAGACGTGGCAAAAATTGCAAAATCATACACTGGACAGTACCTTAAAAAAATATTAAAAAAATAAAGAAAGAACACTATGAACGGCAAACTATTTATTATCACCGGTCCGTCGGGCGTGGGAAAAGACACGGTTATTCAGGGCTTGGAAAAAACCGGACTTAAATTTGCTTGGGTAATCACAACAACAACTCGCGAACCGCGGATCGGAGAAAGCGAGGGTAAGCCGTATTATTTCGTATCCAGAGAGATATTTGAAAAAATGATAAAAGAAAATAAATTTTTCGAATACGCCGAAGTATACGGAAATTATTATGGCGGTACTTTTAAGGAGGTAGAAAAAAAACTGATGGAGAATGAAATCGTTTTTCTGAAAGTTGACCCAACTGGCGTTGCCGCAGTAAAATCGAATATTCCCGAAGTGTATACTATTTTCATCGCTCCACCATCATTTGAAGTATTGAAACAACGGCTCATAAGCCGCGGAACAGATTCTCCGGAAGCCATCGAAAAACGACTGCTGCAGGTTAAAAAAGAGCTTGAACTATCGAAAAATTTCGATGCGATAGTTGTAAATGAAGAAGGCATGCTGGACGAAACCGTGGCAAAGGTAAAAAAGATAATTGAGAGTAAACTAAACGCATAAGCTAAAAATCGCTCCGGCCAAAGCATCGGGGCGACTTTTTTATAACAAATCTTGACAACTATTAAGAAATATAGTAGTGTAGAATAATAACACAATTTCAAATTGCAAATTTCAGATTGCAAAATATTCTATAAAATAAATCTGAAATCTGAAATCTGAAATCTGAAATAATATGAAATTATATCCAAAAGTTGTTCCTGGCGCAGTCGTCAAGGTACACCAAAAAATTAAAGAAACTAACACGAAGGGCGAAGAAAAAGAAAGAGTCCAGATTTTTGAAGGTATGGTTCTTGCCCGCGGAGGACACGGAATTTCCGAAACCGTTACTGTCCGCAAGGTCTCCGAAGGAGTGGGCGTGGAAAAAATCTATCCGCTGGCAATGCCTTCAATTGAAAACATTGAGGTTGCCCGCCAAGCAAAAGTTAACCGCGCAAAACTTTATTATCTCAGAACTTATCCGAAAAAATTAAAGTTTGTTAAAAATGAAAAAGCCAAGGGCTCCCCGTTAGAGGAAACTGCGGTTAAAAAATCCGCCTCCGTTAAAACTTCGGCGGACAAGGAAGAAAAAGCATAATCAAAAAACTCCCCGCAACACCGCGAGGAGTTTTTGTTTTACAAACTTTTCAAAAAATCGGATAATTTCTTCGGAATCTTTTCTTCAAACTCCATCCATTCGCCTTTCAGATTTTTAAATCCCAATTTCTTGGCGTGCAAAAACATCCTGTCCAAACCTTTTACTTCTCCGCCGTAAATTTCATCTCCGGCCACCGGATGCCCGATACCCGCGAAGTGCGCACGGATTTGGTGCATTCTGCCGGTTTTGGTATGGACTTTTAAAAGCGTAAAATTTTTATGCATTTCCAAAACTTCATATTCGGTTATTGCCTCTTTCCCAACCCCATCCGCCTTCGGCACCATTTTAAAACTTGATTTCGCGCGCCCAAGCGGCGTTTCAATTTTCCCCTCTTTTTCTTTTACATTTCCCGCGACCAAAACAGCGTATTCTTTTTTCGCCGTCCCATCGTCAAATTGTTTTATGAGGGATTTGCGCGCTTTTTCAGATTTGGCAATAACCATAAGCCCGGACGCCTCACCGTCAAGCCGATGAACAATTCCCGGACGCATTTTATCGTCTCCAATTTTTTTTATTTCCGGCAAATACGCGATAAGCCAGTTTGCCAAAGTATCCTGCTCTTCATGACCTTCGGCCGGATGCGCCACCATTCCCGCCGGCTTTGAAATTACCAGGTAATTTTCATCTTCAAAAACCAACGGAACTTTCAATTTTTTGTTCGGTTTCAAAACAAACACCGGCTTTTCAAGCTTGCCGATGGTGATTTTATCGCCTTCGCGCAAAAAGAAGTGCACCGATGTTTTTTCCTTATTCACCAAAATCTTTCCGTCTTTGATTTCTTTCTGCAAAAAGGAACGCGAAAATTCCGGGTTTGTTTCAACCAGGAATTTATCCAAACGTTTTCCGACGTCTTCTTTTCCTATTTGTATACTTTTGCTGTTCATGCTTTTAGATTAGCAGAAAAATGGCTTTTTGGCAAACTTAAAATGCCCTTTGTTTGAAAATGCGCGAACCTTTTTTGAAAGAAACTGACCGCCTCCGC
>CAZGDX010000014.1:0-19371 GCA_964525225.1 uncultured Gammaproteobacteria bacterium | reverse complement strand
GGAGCACATCAACCGCGCCGTTGTTCATAAAAGCTTTCGGCAATTTTTGCCTCGGCATAATATACGGCTCATCAAATCCGTAAATTTCTTTCGGAATAAACGGGGTGAGCCGGCCGTCTTCCAAGTGCCAGCATTTAAGCGGGTGTTTCGGCGATTCGGTAACCGAGCGCACAGAATCCGCGTCCGGATTTTGGAGCATTATTTCAATACCTTTATCAATATATTCGGCAGTGCTTAGAGGAGATGTCGGAACCAGGCGGATAACAATGTCCGGGACATAATTTTCATTTTGTCTCAGCCAATTAAGCGCGTGCTGAACCACAGGCAGTTCAGTTGTCGCGTCTTGCGCCAGCTCAACCGGACGCATAAATGGAGTTTCCGCTCCGCATCGCCTTCCAATCTCGGCAATTTCCAAATCGTCGGTTGTTAAAACAATACGGTTTATATATTTGGATTTTTTTGCCTCGTCTATCGGATAAGCCAAAAGCGGCTTTCCAGCCAACATTTTTATATTTTTTCTCGGCACGCCTTTTGACCCTCCGCGCGCGATAATCAATGCTAATATTTTCATATAATTTCAACCCTCTTTTACAAAATGATGTCTTTTGTTATTGGTCCATATTTTTTTAATTCTTTTCTTAAAGTTTTTCCCAAAACATTCTCGTATTCTTCCGATGGCAAACCGCCGGCATATTGTTGCGGGCGCATCGCGTAAAGCATTTCTGCGGTAATTGACGTTCCCGCTGGAATATCGCATCCGGCCACCAGAGATTTCCGGAATAGCGGGCGGAACACCGCTTCGCCTTCTTGCAAAACTTTTTTAACATCTCCCATTCCTTTTTGTACCAACTCACTTTGAAGCACCGCGTTTTTTCTAAAAACATTTATCTGAACTTCTTTCACCCCGCTTGTCAGATTCAAGAATTCGGCCGGGGTTAGAGAAACCTTATGGTCCGACCCCCACAGCTCGCGCGACATTGAAAAATGCTTTTCCAGAATGGTGGCGCCAAGCGTTATTGCGGCCAGCGATGAGTCCGTGCCGATGGAGTGGTCGGAAAAACCAACCGGCAAATCATATTTTTCTTTCAAGAATTTTATTGTGTTCAGTTGCAGTTCTTCCGGCGGGCAAGGATATTTGGAAACGCAGTGCAGAACCGCCACTTTATCGGTTTTTGCGCGTAAAAACTTAACCGCTTTATCAATTTCTTCCAATGTGCTCATTCCGGTTGAAATTATTATTGGTTTTCCGCTTTGGCGCATAAAATCAAGCATTGGGAAATCCAAAATGTCGCCGGAACCTATTTTCCACAAATCCACACCAACTTCATCCAAAATTCTTGCCGCTCCCCTGCTCATCGGGGTTGAAAAAAATATAATTCCTTTTTCATCGCAGTATTTTTTTAACGGCTTCCAAAATTCGTTTACTGGTGTCGCCAACGTATTTCTTGAAACCCAGGCAAACCTGTCGCTTCCCTTGAAATGCGGGGAAACAATATTAATATTCAGCTGTTCATCGCCAACACTGTGAGTTTGAAATTTTATGGCATCCGCGCCGGCTTTTACCGCTTCGTCCACCAATTGCATGGCATTTTTTAGGTATTCTACAACTGGCCTTTCATCTTCCGATTGAATAAAATTCTTTCCGGCTTCGGCAATCACAAAGACATCTTTTTGAAATTTCTCCCAGATAAACTGTTGCTCTTTTTTCGCCATATTTATTAAATTATAAAATTTTTGGCATCAAAACGCCTTATAAAAAACGGCGCCACCCTCCCTGTTTCCGCATCTTCTTTTATTGTTACGGCGGCCGTAAAGCCGTTTCTTAATAAAATTTCCGAAGTTCTGCGGTTAAAACTGCCATAAGGATAAGAAAAATAATGGACCTTTTTTCCCAATACGCCTTCCAACATCTTTTGCGACTCGCGGATTTCTATTTCCTGGTCCCTTTCTTCCATTACTCCCAATCTCGGGTGATTGACAGTATGCGCGCCAAATTCCATTCCGTTTTCAGCCATTTCTTTCATCTGTTCCGCGCTTAAATAAAATTCTTTGGCCATCTCGGCCTCCTTGCCATTAAAGCAGTTGTCAAAAATATTACTCAAAATCCGGTCTTTCAGATTCATATCCATCGTTCCGATAACATATTTCAGATTGGCTCTCAAGACCCCGTCCATTTTATATTTTTCTTCCATTCTTTTCGGCCTATCCGTATTGGTTTTTCTATTGCCGTCAACCTTAAATTGTTCATACTTTTCCGATGCCATTTCGCGCAATTGGCGATTAAAACTTTCGGCAAATTCTTCTTCCTTCAATTCGCCTAAAAGAATGTGGGTTTTATGCACCGGCAAAATTTTCCCTTCAAGCGACTTGGGCAGCGGGAAAAAACATCCTGTTAAACCCCATTTTTTCAAAATCGGAAATACTATCTCCCAATGATCTCTCAAACCGTCATCAAAAGTCAAAACGCAAAAATTGTTGGGTATGTTTTTTCTGCCATACAAAAATTCCACATAATCTGAAAAACTGACAAAATTATATCCGCGTGTCTTAAAATTCGCCAGCTGTTTTTCAAACTGTTCCGAAGTTATTTTATTCAGTTTGCCCCAAAATCCGTCTGTTCTGTCATTAATATAATGATAAGTCACCACCACGCCTTTTTTGTTTCCCAAATCTATGATTTTTTTGACAATATGTTTAAAAAATTTGAGTGTCATATAATTTATGCCCCCTTGCAAAATTTACACGGGTCAATCAGTTCCGGGGATTCTTTTCTAAAGATTTCCCTTATCTGATTCATTTTTTCCGAATGCCATATTTCATAAATCGTCTGATTGTTGGCGTTTCCCAACAACAATTTTCCTTTCGGGTCGTAATCTGGGTCGCAAACATAAACATTGCCATCCCAAGTTATGTCCAACCGGCGGAACGGAGTTCTGCATTTGAATTTTAAACCGCAGGATTCTTCTTTATAACTTAATGCTGGGATTACCGAAACTTCATCGGTGATTTTTTTCCATCTCTCAAGATGCTTCGGCACAAGATACTCTGTCTCAGGAGTATAAACCATATGCGCTCGGGTGATGATTTTTGGATATAATTTATTTTTTAAATTCACAAAGGTCTTTATATGATTCTCCACGGTTTCGTAATTTGACCCCACCCGCTGACTTTCATAAATTTGTTTATCCGGCGCGTCAACAGAAAAAATAATAAAATCCGGTTTGGCTTCTATAATCTTTAAAGACATTTCCGGAGTTAAAAGCATTCCGTTTGTATTAAAAATAACATCAACAACCCCCTTTTCTCTGGCATATTTTATCATGTCCAAAAAACGCGGATGCAACAAACTTTCCCCGCCCCTGACCAATTTTATTGACCGCAATTTATGTTTCGCGCCTTCATCAATAATTTTTTTATACAGCTCAAAATCCATAAAGCCCATTTTTTCGTATTTGGCTTCATGTCTAGCGCAAAAAACGCAATTTAGATTACAGGCGTTTGTCGGTTCAATTCCCAAATGAACGGGAAAATCGCGCAATTTTTTCCATTTTGGAGCATTGTTCCATTCGAAACGGTAAAAAGCGTATTTCAAAGGATTTCTGTGTTTAAGAAAAACGCGAATTTTATTAAAAATTTCGGTTCTGTTCTTGAAGGCCGGAGTTGCAAAATTCATATTCATATACTCACAGTTTTTTGTTCGCGCGCCGATAAGAGCGCGGCATTTATTATTTTTAACGCTTCAAGTCCTTCCTTACCGGAAGTTTCCGGCTTTTTACCATCCAAAACACATTCTCCGAATTCTTTCAGTTCTTCCAAAATAGTGTCGTTTTTCAGAAATTCCATCTTTTGAAGCGAGGCGGGTTCACGCCCGTTATCCGGTCCCTGAAAAGACAGAGTGTCCAAATTTTTGTTATACTCCAATATCCCGTTTGTTCCAAAAATTCTGATATAATAGGTTGTCGGAGTGTTATAATTATTTGCTAGATAAACCAGACCGCCCATTTTCAGTTCCAATACCACCATGCTTGTATCCTCGGCTTCCGTGGGAGCGTATAAATTTTTGACTGCCGCGCAAACGCTTTTTGCCGGTCCAAAAAGATAATTGGATATATCGGCCGCGTGACTTCCAAGCATTATAAGCGGTCCGCCGGGACAATTATTTTTGTGAAACCGCCAGTTATCCGAAGTGAATTTCATTCCCCCGCCGTGTGACATATTTATTTCCGCAGATACCAATTTGCCCATCTTGCCATTATCTATCATTTCTTTAATTTTTCTTATTGCCGTATTTCGGCGCGCGTTGTGGCCAACCATCACGATAATATTTTTTCTTTCCGCCTCGTTCAAAATTTGTTCCGCTTCGTTTATACCGTTCGCAATCGGCTTTTCAATAAATAGATGTTTATTTTTTTCAATGGCGAGCATTGCGTATTTGCCATGCAGATGATTAGGGGTCGCAATTATCACCGCTTCAAAATTCTCCTTAAACATTTCTTCCGTGTCGGAAAATGCTTTGCATCCGTTTTTTAACGCAAACTCTTCGGCCTTTTCAATCTTTTCGTGAAAACAGGCGCGCAGATTCAAATTTTCGGTTTTTTTAATCGTATCAGCCAGTTTTTGTCCGAAATTTCCTATACCAATAAGCGCAACATTAATTTTTTGCCGCATAACCAATTTCATTTAATAAAAATTCGGCCAATCTTTTTCCCACAAGACCATCGGGATTGGCGCATAAATATTCTCTCATTCTTTTTCTGCCATCCATATCCATATCTGGATTTTTCAAATACCCGCTTATCAGCTGCCTCAACTCGCCATAATTTCTAGCAAGACGCACTCCGCCACTGTCCAAAACCCGTTTATAATAAGCGACATTTATACAATTTTCCAGCGTTTTACAGCCAAAACCAGTGCAAATCACGGGTTTTAAATAGCACGCGGCATCTAAAGATAGTGTAGACCCCGGGTTTATTGTAATATCTGAGTGATGCAATAAATTAGCAAGCTGCACCATATCGCCATAAGACGGATCACCGAGTTCGCCAAAAATTTTATTAATTTGATGCGTGCTGTCAATATAAACATCCGTCAATGCTTTAAATTTATCAAATCTTTGAATATTGTACTCGGAAAAATGGACGCGGATAATCAAAGAACATTTTTCCACACATTCTTCGCTATTTATAAATTTATATATTTCATCTGCAAATTCTTCATCCAAAAAACTCGGACCAAATAGTCCGCCGGAACCAAAAAACACCACTTTTTTAGCCGGGTCCAGCCCCAAACTTCTTAAAAATTCATCTCTGGGTTTTAATATATTTTTATCGGTGTAAACGTCAAACTGCGGAAATCCTATTACCACAACATCTTTTTCCGGGATATCCTGCCCTTTTACCGCTAAAGCTTTTAAATCGCTATTTTGCACAAGCATCTTATCTGGTTTGATGCGAAAAAATCTTTTATCAAAAGTATCCCAGCTCTTTGGCATTGTGACCGTTTTTATTCCACGCCGCTTAGCTTCTTTAAGCATTGGCGCTTCCACTTTTGCAAGCACAGATGTGGCGAACACCAGATCTGGGTTATATTTATCAAACAAATACGAATAATGCTTATCTGGATATAATTTGCGTTCAAGCCATCTGAACAGGCGTTTCATCAATACGGAGTTGCCAAATAATTTTGACCAAAAAATCCAAAAAATCATATATTCAGGCGACGCAACTCTTTTTCTGGTGCCGAATTTTAAATTGATATACGCGCTTTCGGTGTGCAGTAAACTTATTAAAAGCGGGTCAAAAATTTTTCTCCGGAACAGCCCGAACGGCTTCTCTTTTATAGTTTCGAAAATGACATTCGGATAATTGAATTCTTTAAGCCAATAATCGGGAACTTGCCCAGGCAGACAGATAACAATCCTTAGATTTTCATTTTTTTGCAGCATCTTTAAAACATCAGTCCGCAAAATATTGCGCGCCGGTATTCCCTGCGTAATTACGATAAAAATAGTCTTTTCCGACATAAATAAATAATATTATCTTAAATTACCTTCTCCGACCGAAAATGTCAAACGTTTATTTTGGCTGTCCGACGGTAAAAATTTTCTTGATCCTTTCCCATATCTTATCTATCAGCCACTTATCATAAGCATCAAATACAAATAGCGCTTTCCATTTCCAAGTTGTAATGCCATGTTTTTTTCGCAAAAAAAATTCATAAATAAACACCGTAATCAAAGCTAAAGCAATCATTTCCAGAGCCGCGCCATTCAAGCCAAACACCCAAAGCCATAAAGGCAAAAGAACAATGCGAGAAAAAATCCCAAGCAAATCACTAAATAAAAGTATCTTTTGCGCGCGCAATCCATACAAAAATATGCCTTGATGCGAAGTTATGGTTGTTGTTAATAAATTTAACAGCATTAAATCTATAAGCGGAACCGCCAAAGCGTAGTTCGGGAAGAAATACACCAATAGCCATCCGCCAACCGTCAAAAACGCGATAATCGCAATTATATAGAAAAAAATTGAATATTTGTTGGCTTTTTGGACAATTAAAGACGATAACGGCTTGTCGCTTATCCTTTTAATAACCATTGGCATTATCACGTTTCTTATCGGCAAGGACTGAGAAACCACGGAATAAACCGTTTGCGCAAGCGAGAAAAGCGCGACGCTTTCGGTATTGAGCGTAAATTTCACAAACCAGGGCTTCAAATTACCAGTAATACCGCTTAAAATATTTCTAATCATTTCCCATTTTCCGTGGTGTTTTATAATACTCCACATCACGGATTCTTTTTCCGGTTCTGGAGCAAGCTTGGCAAGCGCGCGCTCTGATATGCAAATCGGCACCCCAGCAAACAAGAATGAAACAAATTTACTGATTATATAAACCCATAAAACGGAAATAATTGTAAGTCCGATTGTTTGCCAAAAAATCAAAACAACCATGAGCTTAACAGCGGTTTCCAAAACATTAGCGATGGAAAGAACTACAAATCGTTCATAAATTTGGGCCAAAGCATCAACCGTTGTCCGCAAGGTTTGAACCAGCACCCAAACCGCTAGCCAAAAGAAATATATAGAAACAACATCTCCATAGCGCTCCACCAGCATTTCTCGGAAAAAGAATCCGCAGATAAGGACAAGTAAAGTGATGACAATTTTATTTTTTACGAATTCGGAAATAAGCTTTCTGGCGCGGGCATAGTTCTTTTCGCCAATATACCGCGCTGTGTCAGATGTAAAGACGCTGTCCATTCCAAGACCCGCGACCAATGCCACCGGCCCGGTAACGGCCATTGCGAGCGTTAAAACACCATATTCATAAAGGGATAACCCGCGGACAATCAATAAAACCGAGAAAAACGAAAGAAATCGGGCAATAAAATTACTGCCGGATAGCGACACGACGTTTGTTATGATTTTTCTGGCTACGCCCATAAGTTATTTTGATATTTCAATCATTATGCTTTCAAGCGGAATTCCTTTATATTGTTGCTTGCTGATTTCTTTATTCTCATATAAAACACGCACTTTAAATCCCACTGCTTTTATCTTATTTAAATAGTCGTCTTTCAATAGAGCTCCGGCTACACATCCGGATATTAAATTCTTATCATTTCTTTGCTCATTAGAAAGCTCTTTTAATAACACAATATCGGATAAATATACTTTTCCTCCCGGCTTGAGAACTCTATATGCTTCGCTGAATGTTTTGGATTTATCTGGGGTTAAGTTGATAACGCAATTGGTAATAATCGTGTCCACGGAATTATCTTTTAAGGGTAAATTTTCTATCTCACCCAAAATAAACTCTACATTTTTTATCCCCTGTCGCTTCGCGTTTCTTTTCGCTTTTGCTATCATTTCCTCCGTCATATCTACGCCAATAACCTTGCCGGTATCACCTACCTTTTCCGCGGCAAGAATCGCGTCTATTCCCGCGCCGGAACCCAGATCCAAAACAACATCCCCATTCTTTATTTTTCCGAACGCCAGGGGATTCCCGCACCCAAGCCCAAGATTAGCTTCGCCGACAACTTTCAATTCCTCATCAGAATAGCCGATTTCTTTTGAAATACTTTTCGCGCCACCATCGCAACCGCAATTACAACAGCGCGCAGAGCTGTTCCTCGCTATTTTTTTATACGCGCTTTTTACGATTTGTTTAATTTTTTTATCTTTCTTCATATGGCTAATTTACCGCTTTTTGATAATAAAATTATTAAATTACTTCTGAATAGTAACACGGCGTTTTTAGCCATCTTTCGCTCAAGAGCCATAAATTAAAAAATCGACATCCCCCGCTCGCTTATTAAGTCGCATTTTTTACACAGCGGATTATTTTTTTTAAAAAAACTTAAAAGAAAATTCTGTCTAATCTTGCCTCTCCAAATATCTTTAAGATCGCTCTCAAACAAATTTCCAAACTTTACACTCCCATCATAATCAAAACAACAGGGCACCACATCGCCGTTTACCAAGACAACACATTGGGTCAGTTGCGGGCAAAAAATTTGATTCTTATAAAATTTTAGGCTGTTCTTATCGTCAGTCCGATCATATTTTTTAAAATTATCGTTCTTTAAAACAAAAGTTTCCACAAATTCTTCTCTATACTTTTTGTCCGGGCCAATAGGCGCAAAAACCGCTTTGACACTATGGTGGTCTATTCCCAATTCTCTGACAAAGTTTTCTATATCTTTTATTTCATCCTTGTTGGTTTTTAACATCAACGTTTGGATATGAATTATGGGCTCTTTCAGACCACGACGTTTTTTTTCTTCCGCGAGCGTTTTAATATTATTTTTAACAGTTTCAAAATTGCTCCCAACTCTGTATCTTTCGTGCGTTTCCGCTTTAAAACCGTCCATTGTCATTTGCAGAGTTGTAAGCCCGGAATTTAAAATTTCATCAATATAATTTCCAACAAGCATTGCGTTTGAAGAAATAAAAGTCTTTACTCCCTTTTTTTTGCACAGGGCAATCATTTTAAAAATATCCGGATTCAGAAACGGTTCACCCATCAGATAAAAGCAGATGGCCGACGCATGTTTTTCTATCTTTCCGAACAAAACTTTAAAATTTTCAAAAGTTAAAAATTCTTTCTTTCTTGTCATAACCGAGTGCCACGGACAGGCCAAACAGCGCAAATTGCATATATTTGTTGCCTCAATAGTAAAAGACCGAGGCATCTTATTTCTTAATATCTCAACCTTTACTCTTTTTGGTAAAGCATTAAATATTTTTAACTTATTCATATATTTATTCAATAATTTCTACTTTCTTTTTATTGCCCGACGCGGCATAATCTTTAATCAGCCCTGATTTGATGTAACCATACGCGGTTTCCAGCTTTTCCCTTGTGAAATCTTTTTTTAAATACAACTGGCCTCCCGGCTTTTGCGGGTAGCTTTTTATTATTTTATTCTGCGCCAGCGCGCTAATAATCTCAATCATCGCGTCCGCGCCCGAAACAATTGCCTTGCATCCAAGGGTGTGAATATTATCATCTACTTCTATTTTTGGACGCCTTTGACGAATAATTTCTCCGCTGTCTATGCCTTTATCCAAAAAATGAATCGTCACGCCGATATATTCCAGCTCCTTATTATATAATGGCCAAAAATTTGTCCCTGAGCCGCGGTAATACGGCGAAAGACCCAGATGCAGATTGATTATTTTAGGTATTGCGTCAATAATTTCATCCTTCAAGATACAGGTTCCCAAAACTGCGGCGCAATCCGGTTTCAGACGTTTTATTTCTTCAATCACATCCGGATGGTTAAGATTCTTATCGTCCAGATATCTGACTTTATCAGAGTGTAACGGCATTTTTTTTGAAACAAAATCTTTGAAAAAAACTTCTTCTGTTTTTCTCAGTTCATTAAAATGCCAATTCAAAAATTCATCGTTGTTGTCGATTCTTTTGGCGGAAATTTTCGGGGCTTTTTTTTCGCAAAAAACCGCCGTGACATCAAAAGATTCCATCAGCCGGCAGGCAAAATATTTGTGTCTCAATTGGTCTGCAGTTAAAATTATAACGCGCATAATTTGTTTCTTTTTAATTTATCCATTTTTCTAAAATAAAATAATGGAAACTTTTAGTGGAACTGATATAAATATCTTCGGGAATAAAGTCGCCGACAACCCTTAAACCGCAATCGCGTATGATTTTTTAAAATCTTCCGCACCAAAACGTTCTTTGCCTAAGCCCACAGGTGTTCTCCTTTGCAAACGCCGTTTTCCGAAATCTTATACAACAAATGAACTTCACGCAAGAACGGCACTTTAATCAAAAAATGTAAAAGTGTCCTCTTATAATCAGGGACCGAGATAATAATATATTTTTTGATACGCGTTTTAATTCATTGAGCGCCATCGGGACATCTTTAATCGGCAAATGTTCCAAAACATGAGTGGCAATTGTCGTGTCAAAACTGTTATCGCCAAATGGAATTTTTAAAATTGAGCCGACCGTGTCCGGTTTATTCTTTTCGTCTATATCCAACGTCTTCACTTCTATTCCGTTTTTCTTCAAAAAATCCGGCAGAAATGTGAACCCGCTTCCGACATCCAAAACCGATTTTGAATTTAATTTCAAAATATTATCAGCCAGATAAAAATATCGCATCCATTTTTTCTTGCTCAAACACTTTTTTTCTAAAAATTCCCGCATAATATTATTAAAATTTATAAATTAAAACACGCGTGTTTTATTTCTTAGCATTGTCCATTATGATATTAGCCATTCTTTCTCCAACCCTACCATCAAATTTATAAAATATTTTATCAATAAGCTTTTGTCTCGCGTCATTATCGGTTTCCGGATGTTTAAGATAGGTATTAATCTGGGAAATCAATTCTTCCTTGCTTTGAACTAATTTATAGGCCCCTGTATCAAGCCAGTACCGCTGGTGGTCAAAAAATTTATAATATCTGAGCGCGGACTGATATATCGGACGTTTATGAAGGTCAAAGCCGATGGTGATAACCGGCTTGTTGTATGAACAAGCGTCCAAACCCATTGTTGAGACAGTGACAATTACAAGCGCGGAATGATAAAGAAGGTTCGCCGCCAATTTAATGTTGTCCATTGAAGGGTACCATCTGTCTATAAAAACATCTATTCTAGTCCGCGGATCGCTTATAACAATCTCCGGCATATTCTTAATATTTTCAAACGGGCGCATATAATCTCTCGGGTGAGGGCGCGCGATTATGCTTACGGATTCACAGATTTCCTTGGACCGCATTTTTTCAACCATAAATTCCAGTATTTCATCGTCGTCCGGAGAATCTCCCTTGCCTTCCGAAGCGTACAGAATTATTTTTTTAGCCGGGTCAATCCCGAGTTGTTTGCAAAATTCTTCGCGGGGCATCAGAACCGAATTGTCAAAAGCCAGGTCGTATTGCGGGATGCCAGCCGGGATTACTCTGTCCGCGTCGTACAAATTATATTTTACCGCTTCTTCTTTCATCGTCTTGTTCCATACGAACAAATAATCGCTTTTTGTACGAATATTCCCCTTGGTAGTTAAATTATCAATTGACAAAATTTGTCCAAAAGACGGCACCCCTTCAGTTCTAGCGCGCTTGATTAAATTGAAATCAAATTGCACGTGCGGGGAAAACGCCGCCACGGGATTAAATTTGTCAAAAATTTCTTTAAACCAGGTATCCGGAAAAAATCTGGCGTCAATTTTTCTAAACCATTCTGACCAGCCATAATGCCCCGAAAAAACTGTCTGAAAAAACCAGCGCAAAACATACCGAAAATATCTCTTTTTAAACAAAAGCTCTCTTCTCCGGTATTTTACCGCTCCGGTAATCAGGGATGAATTAATCAGCCCGATGCAAGCCATCTCCAGTTGGCTGGCGCCGCGGAACACTCCGCCGTGGAAAAAACTTTCATATCTCGGATACGATTCCAAAACAACTTTTTCCGCGTCCGGATAAAATTCCCGAAGCAACCCAAAACTCTTCTCCGGCGCCAATATAACCACGCGAAAACCTTTTTCGCAAAGTTTATCAACTAGCCGCGAACAAACCACGTTGCGCGCCGCAATACCAAACGGGAATGTAACCAAAATTGTTTTCATATAATTTATATTATATCTTTTTCTCCAAAACATCCATCATTTGCCCGACAACCGCTTTCGGATTAAGTTTTTCTTTAAACAGATTATAGGCGTTTAAAGCTATTTTGGCGCGCAAATTTTCATCATTTTTAAGCATCAAAATCTTACCAGCCAGATCCTCCGCGCTTTCCCCTTTGCAAAAAATAATATTTTCTCCGTCCCGGTAAATTTCGCGCATTACCGGCAAATCGGCGGTAATCACGGGTTTTTTCATGGCAATGGATTCAAAAATCTTATTAGTCATAACTTTTTGCGCGCGAGGACCTGTTGTAAAAAATCCCAAGCAGATATCCGCTTTTACGATTTGCTCCGTAATTTCGCTGGCCGGTATTCTTTTTCCCCAATAATTTATATTTTTAACATCCAATTCTTTTATCAAGGCATCAATTTTTTTGCTGATTTGCCCCGAACCTATTATGTTAAAAACCATGTCTTTCTCGTTCTCCAGCAATTTTGCCGCTTTGACTATATATTCAATCCCGTGAAAAGGGATAAAAGTTCCGTGAAAATGCGTAATAAACTTGCCAGACGGTTCTTTTTCACGGGGTTTCAACGTTTCATCGTCCGCGCTCATTATAACTTTTATAAATTTTTCCCGCGGCAATCCAAATTCGTTTATAAAATAATCTATCAACGTGCCACATTCAAGCAAAACGCAATCGGCTATCCGAGAGCAAAACCAGTCCCAAAAATGATAATATTTTGCTTTCAGTGTTTTTTCTCCACACAACTTCCTGTCAAAAATATAAGAGTCGTAATATGAATAAATCGGGTCAAAAATTATTGGTTTTCTTGAAATAATTTTTGCAAACCAGACCAGTCCATGCCCGGGATGCGCTACAATAATAACATCGCAATTTTTACAGTTTTTTGAAAATTTTTTCCATAAATCAAAATATTTTTTCCGGTCTTTATGCGCGCTTTGGCATTCAACAACCGCGCATCCGTTTTTTTTAAGTCCGCCAATCAAGACCCTGTTTCTAGCGTAATTTGAATCGTAACACCCGAAATAACACACGGATTCAATTTTCCGCTCTAAAAATCCGGCGATCTTTTCCGCTCTTTTTATCCAAGCAAACTCCTTTACTTTTTCTTTTGCCAAACCCGCTCTCCTTTCAGCTTCTTTTGGATTACTTAAAACTTCTTTTATCTTTTCCGCCAATTTTTCCGGTGAATCCGGTTCAACAAAGAAAACTTCCGCATCATTAACTATTTCGCGAATTGCCGGAATGTCAGACGCAACTATTGGCGTACCCGAAGCCATATATTCAAAAAGTTTTAAAGGCGAAGTCGCTTTTGACTGCATTTCATCCACTTTTTTTGAATTCGGTAAAACCAAAACATCCGCGGACTTCATCCAAAATGGAATTTGATTATATGGTTTGTCCGTAATAAGTTCCACTAAACAACTCGGGCCCAATAGATTATGGGATTGTTTCAAGATATCAGTTCCTTTCCACTTATGAAAGGGCCTGCCGACATAGAGGACTATATTTTTATCTTCCGGCCTGAATTTCATCATTTCCCTGCACTCTTCTTTGCTTTCTTTAATATCAAACATTTTTAAATCCACTCCATTCGGCGCGACTAAAATCCTTTTATTGTCTATAGCAAAATTTTGGATAATTTCTTCTTTTTTATAATTATTAGTACTTACTATTTTTGATATTTTTTTAAAAAATCTTTTTGTTAAAAAATTCTTTGGCACAGAATCGTGCATTTCAAAACAAACTCTTTTTCCAAATGCCGATAAAAGCATTGCCGACAGCAAGTCCCTGGTAAAAATACAATCGGTTTTGTTTAGACCAACAAAAATTAAACTTAAGACGGCAAAACTCGCATTTTGAACATAAAAAGCAAACCGCCCCAAGAATTTCTCAAGCGGTAGCAAATCCAATGTCAAAATTTTTTTAATTTTAAAATTATTTTTAACGTTATAAAATTCAAGAGGATTTGCTTTGATTTTATTAAAACGGCGCGGAATTAAAAGCAAAATATCATGCCTTAAATCCGAAAAGGCCTCGCACATTTTCATAATTTGGACGCCGTGCGCTTTTTCGGTCGGAATTCTGGAATTTGTAATATAAATTATTTTCATAACTATTTAATAAACTGCTTATACCAAATTTGCCACACAATCAAAGCCCAAATAATGTTCAGATTATATTTTTTTGAATTAAATTCCCGCATATTAATATGGTCTTCCAATATTTTCAAACATTCACCGCGGTTAAAAATATCTTCCGGGAGCTCATTTAAAGTCGCAAACACAAAATCTTTCAAATCAGTTCTGAGCCATTTTGCCATTGGCGAGAACCATCCGCGTTTTTTTTCAGATAAGATAAATTCCGGTAAATACTCTTTCATCGCCTCAATCCAGATTACTTTTCCTCGTTCTTTGCCACCAAGTTTCCATTTTGTCGGGATTTTATTCGCAAGTTCTACCAGCCGGTAATCCAAAATCGGCACTCTTTCTTCCAATCCGTTCGCCATTGTCATTTTGTCGGTGCGGAGTAAAGATTCATCCACCAGCCACGAACGGCGGTCCGCATCCATAAAATGCTTCTCAAAATCTTTGCCTGTTTTTACAAAATCTTTAAAAAATTCTTCGGCGGCTTCTTTTTTGAAAACGTCCGCCTTCAATACACGGGATAAAATCTCATCTTTTTGCTCATGAAAAGCCAAGAATCTCTCTACACCCGCAAGTATGCTTAATTTTGAAAATTTAAAATTTAGAATTTTATTTAAAATTGAAAATTTAAAATTGAAAATTCGCTGAATTGTTTTTGGAAGCGACTGGTATTTACTTGCCAAATAACTAAAATAGTACCTCTGATATCCGCCAAAAAGTTCATCTCCTCCGTCTCCGCCTAAAACCACAACCACGTCTTGTTTCGCCATTTTTGAGAGTAAATACATCGGCACAACGGTCGCATTTGCCACCGGCTCGTCCATATGCCAGATTATTTTTTCTATGTTTTCCAACACATCTTTTCCTGAAACTTTTAATTCGTGATGTTCGGTTTTATAAAATTCAGCGGTTTTTCGCGCCAATTCAAAATCGGCATTATATTTTTTCGATTCAACATCCACATCAAAACCTACGGAATATGTCTTGGTAATTTCCGGCGCGATTTCGCGGGTTATCCCCAACATCGCGGTTGAGTCAATCCCGCCGGATAAAAATACGCCAACCGGGCGGTCGGAAACAAGCTGCCTTTTTACCGCGTCTTTTGTAATTTCTTTGATTTTTGAAATTGCTTCTTTTTTATTTTTTAAATCGGAAAAAGCCGAAGGCTCCCCGTTGGGGTCGGAAACTTCCCAATATTTTTTAATTTCAAACTTTCCATCCTTTAAAATTCCATAATGCGCGGGCAAAAGCTTGAAAATATTTTTAAACATCGTGAGAGGCGCCGGGACATAAAGCATCCGAAAATACAAATTTAACGCTTCCATATCTATTTCTCGCGGGACGTCGACTTCTCCGCCCAAAGCGGATCCGCCTCTGGCGGAAAGGATTGCCTTAATCTCAGAGGAAAACACAAATTTACCATCATCTTGCCAATAATAAATAGGTTTTACTCCCATTCTGTCACGGGCGATGAATAATTCTTTTTTATCTTCATCCCAAATCGCAAATGCAAAAATGCCATTAAATTCATTAAGGCAATCTGCTCCATATTCGCGGTAGGCGTTTAGAATGACCTCTGTGTCGGTTTCTGAGACAAATTGATACTTACCGGACAATTTGGCGCGGATTTCCTTAAAATTGTAGATTTCACCGTTAAAAACGATAACAAATTTACCGTCTTCACTTATCATCGGCTGGTGGCCTTTTTCTGATAAGTCAATAATAGAAAGGCGCTGATGGCCCAAAGAAACATTATCGGATACAAAAAAACCGGCATCATCCGGCCCGCGGTGCGCCACCTTTTGATTCATCTTTTGGATCAAATCCTCGTCTTTAAAATTAAAGCCATTTATTCCGCACATACCCGGTATATCAACTTTCAGAAATAATGATTTTACAATTATTTCCGAATTTTTGTGTCTCTCCCGAAATTAAGTTATATAATTATTCAAGCTATATGCCCGAAAGCAACTGAAAGTTGTATTACCGGGCATACTTAGAATATTTTAGCTTAAAAGACGAAAAAAAGCAATGTTTTCCATGCCTATTGCCAAAAAATACTAAAAGCGGGGTTTACCCCGCTTTTTTCATCCTAAACGCATTTTTTAACCGCTTCCGCCACTGCCGGAGCGACGCGCGGGTCAAGCGGTTTGGGAATAATATTTTCTTTCGCCAATTCATTTTCCGGAATTAAAGAAGAAATCGCTTCCGCGGCCGCGAGCTTCATTTCTTCGGTAATTTGCTTGGCGCGAGCATCCAGCGCTCCGCGAAAGATGCCCGGAAAAGCCAACACGTTGTTGATTTGATTCGGATAATCGGAACGTCCAGTGCCAAAAACAGCTATTTTAGAATTTTGCGCGTCTTCAAAACTGATTTCAGGATTTGGATTTGCCATCGCAAAAACCACCGGCTTGTCCGCCATTTCAGCCACCCAATCCGGCTTTAACGCTCCGGCAACCGAAAGCCCGATAAAAACATCCGCGCCTCTCACGGAATCCGCAAGCGTTGTAATTTTATCCGGATTGGTTTTTAAGGCGATTTGCGCTTTAAACTCATTCAAGTCCCCTCTTCCGTCAAAAATCGCGCCGCGGCTATCGCACATTATCACGTTCTCTCCTTTTGCTCCGGCGCGCATCAGAATATTAAAAACCGCGGTCGCGGCCGCGCCCGCGCCATTAATAACGATTTTTATATTTTCCAAATTTTTTCCGACGACTTTCAGCGAGTTTTTCAAAGCCGCCAAAACCACGATTGCCGTGCCGTGCTGGTCATCGTGAAATACCGGGATATCAAGTTCTTTTTTAAGACGTTCTTCAATGATAAAACAGCGGGGCGCGGAAATATCTTCCAAATTTATTCCGCCAAAAACCGGCGCCAGCAATTTTACGGTTTTTATAATTTCTTCCGTATCTTTTGTCGCCAGACATATTGGAAAAGCATCCACTCCTCCAAATTTTTTAAACAGTATTGCCTTGCCCTCCATTACCGGCAATCCTGCTTCCGGCCCAATATCGCCCAAACCAAGCACCGCGGTGCCGTCGGAGACCACCGCGATTGTGTTGGCTTTTATGGTGTGAGTATAGACATTCTCTTTGTTCTCGGCAATCAGTTTGCAAACCGCGGCCACGCCCGGAGTGTACGCCACCGATAAATCTTCTTTTGTTTCAAGCGGAAATTTTATCGCAATTTCCATCTTTCCTTTTAATTCCTTATGTTTTTCTATTGAGTTTTGACCGTAGTCCATAAATAAAAAAATTAATATCGTAAAAATTATAACTCTTAAAAAATAAAAAAGCAAAAAACTCCAAAATTTACTTCGGAGTTTTGTGTCTGCTTGTTGCTTATTTCAAAATCGGTTGAACGATATTCCGCACCGCGTTTATCGGAATGGAAAAACCGATATTCTCCGAGCCCTGAATCATTGCCACGTTCACGCCGACAACCTTACCGGCCAAATCCACCAGCGGACCGCCGGAATTCCCCATATTTATTGCCGCGTCGGTCTGAATTACATTTTTTAATATTTCTACTGTTTTTCCGTCTGTCGCCTCCACTGTCCGGTTTAAGCCCGAAACAATGCCGACAGAAACAGAATTGCTGTATTCGCCAAGCATATTTCCGATTGAAAATACCGACTGTCCGAGTTTCAGCGAATCTGAATTTCCCAAATCAACATATTTATAATTCGTTCCGGCAATCTTCAAAAGCGCGATATCAAACTCCGCGTCTTTGTAAAGAACTTGCGCGTCTTTTTTTGTTCCGTCGGCCAACAAAACCGTATAGTACGCTCCCTCTTCGTCGGCAACATGGCGGTTGGTGACTATGTGTCCGCCGGAACTGATTAAAAATCCGGTACCCGCGCCCACCTGTTGCGATTCCGTTCCTTTTAACCGGTATCTCGGAACCCTGATGCCCACATCTTTAAAATCAGGGTCATCGCCAAAAGGATTCACGTAAATCACTTCGTATTGCGGGACATCTTTTGATATAATCACCGAAACAACCGCCGGCGCAACCTTTGCTACTGCCGCGGTCAAAAGCTCTTCTTGAGATTGTTCCTTTATATATTCTCTCCTGACTACTTCGTTCGGCTTTTCCAGCAAAATCTTATAACCTTCCGCCAAAGCATCAACCTGTTTCGCCAGGTCGCCGACTTGAGATTTTAATTCTTGAAAATTTTTATTGCTCAATCTGTCCCGGCTATTAAAATAAGACACTGCTCCGTTATAAGCAATATATCCGGCAAAACCGATTGCGAAAATTGCAAAAATCCAAATTATCAGTTTAAAAAATTTTCCGAGCGTCGCGGGAATTTGTTTATGAAATAGATGCATAATAATAAATTAAATCCGAAGCGCGAAATCCGAAATACGAAACAATATCTAATTTTCAAAATTCAAAACGTGTTTAAAACATTTTAATTTTTGTATTTTGAATTTGTTTCGGATTTACATATCTATATTTTACCATCATTGACATTTTTACAGAAGTATGCTATAATATAACCAGATAATAAGTCGAAGAATTTACGTAGCCCTAATCAGAGCTAAATAAAGCATCGCGGCTTAAGATCAATAAAGGTCTATTTATTAAAACTTAAGCTCACAATTATGGCTTACAACAATTTTAGCGGTGGTAGCAGAGGCGGAAGCAGAGGAGATTTCCAAAATCGCCCACCGAGACAAATGGTGCAAGGCAACTGGAAATGTTCCGAATGCGGAGCAGAAATCACAGAAATGCCTTTCGAACCATCCGCTGATCGTCCGATCTATTGCAGAGAATGCTGGAGAAATAAAAATCCAAGATTTGGAAGATAAAACAAAAGCGCCCCTCCGGGGGCGTTTTTGTTTTATGCTATTTCTTTATCTTTTGCATCTTCCTTATAATTTCTTTTCTTGCCGGAACTTTCACGTGTCCTTTGGTGATAATGCTCCTGCGGTTCAAAAGCAAACACATTGTCCCTATCATTGAAAACACTCCAACCATTATAAAAAGAAACTGAAAACCGACTCTTTGCGCCACGACACCACCTATCGCCGCGCCAATAGCCGCGCCGACATTCGCGCTGGTGGCATAAAAACTCCAGCTAAATCCT
>CAZGDX010000013.1:0-19582 GCA_964525225.1 uncultured Gammaproteobacteria bacterium | reverse complement strand
GAAAAGAGCCCAATTTAAATATCTTAATTATTTGTTGCCCAAAATTTCGTTTAACGGCTTCGGAATAAGCGAAGTGGCCGGAGGCCGCCGCGCCGGCGGGCGAAAGGCCATTTCGCGTATTCCGAGTTATGCGCTGTCGCGAGCGGAGCGAGCGGCGAGCATAACCGGAATTATTTCCGAAGCCGTTATGGCGCAAGGAAAGCGAGCGAAGCGAGCGATTGCGCCATAACTCGTTATTATACGATATGTTTTCGTTATAATTATATTTTTTGACATATTTTGCGAAGTATTTTACACTTAAAATATATGCAAAATTATTTGGAACAAACAAAAAGGGAATTATATCTTCGCAATTATAGTCAAAAAACTATTAAAGCATATTTATTGTGCTTAAATAGCTATTTTGAGTATATCAAAGGCGACGTTGTTGTAGCAAGTAAAAACAGAGTTGAGGAATTTTTACTTTATATCAAAGATAAGAATTTATCCCCGCAAACTATAAATTTACACCTAAATGCCATTAAATTTTTTTACGCGGAAATTGTAAAATCACCGATTAAAATTGACATAAAATTTTCCAAAAGAAGCCAAAAGTTGCCAGTTGTTCTATCGCGTGAAGAAATAAATATAATCATTGATAACATAAGAAATCTGAAGCATAAGCTTTTAATTTCTCTATCTTATGGCGCGGGGTTGAGAGTAAGTGAAATAGTCAATTTGCGCGTTAAGGATTTAAATTTGGCGGAATTAACAGCGCATTTAAAAGAAGCAAAAGGAAAAAAAGACAGGATAACTGTTATTCCGGAAAAATTAAAAAATGAATTATGTATTATTACGGCTGGGAAAGATTTGAATGATTTTGTTTTTGCCAGCGAACGTGGCGGACGGCTTACTGAAAGAACGGCGCAGAAGGTTTTTGAAAACGGCTTAAGGCGAGCCGGTATTAAGAAAGACGCGACTTTTCATTCCTTGCGCCATAGTTTCGCCACTCATTTACTTGAAAACGGCGTGGACGTGCGATATGTTCAAGAACTTTTAGGACATCAAAATATTAGGACAACGCAAATTTATACCCACGTTACAAATCCGAGCTTGAAAAATATTAAAAGTCCGTTATGAAATAATCATTCAAATGGCAAAGGGCACCTTTGACAGAACTTGTCAAAGGTGCCCTTTGCCATGTAGTATGAAAACATATGAACAATAGAGATTATAAATTAAGCGGGGAAAATGCCTATTTTCATGTATATAATCGTGGCAATAGAAAAGAGAGTATTTTTTTTGATGATGAAGATTATAATTTTTTTCTTTTACGATTAAAACAAAATTTATATCCGGAGATAGCCAGACCGCGAAGAATGGAAGTTTTTCCGGCCGATTCTTTTTCTTTAATTGCTTATTGTTTAATGCCTAATCATTTCCATCTTGTAATCCGACAAAATAGAGAATTTACAATCAGCCAACTTTTATTAAAAATCGCCACAAGCTATTCGAAATACTTTAATAAAAAATATAATAAGGTTGGTCACGTTTTTCAAGATCAATTTAAACAAAAAATAATTGAAGATGATGCTTATTTACAGTGGCTGTCGGCTTATGTGCATCAAAATCCTTGTTTAGATAATCTAGCGCAAAAACCGCAAGAGTATAGGTGGAGTAGCTATCAAGAATATCTAAGTTTAAATGTAGCTAATAAGACATGTGATAAGAATATACTCGTAGATGCTTTTGGCGGAGCGGACACATTGATAAATTTTACTGAAACTAATTTAGAGATTTTAAAATCAAATAAAGATACAAAAAAATTTAGTTTTGATTAAAGTGTCAAAGGTGCCCTTTGACACTTAGTAAGATATGCAAAAAATAGCCATTTTAGGCGTAAAAGTAAGCAATATTACTAAAAATGAAACAATAGAAATATCGCGCGGGTTTTTGTTTGATGGGGGGCAGCATATTATTACTACGCCGAATCCGGAGATGGCGGTTTTGGCTTTGAAAGATGCGGAGTTTGCATCTGTTTTTGATAAAGCGGATTTGTGCCTGCCGGATGGAATTGGATTGATTTTGGCGTCAAAATTTTTCGGAACACCTTTGAAAGAGCGGATTACCGGCTCGGATTTTATTTTTGATTTGCTAAATCTCTCCGAAAAAGAAGGAAAAAGCGTATATCTTTTGGGCGCGAGTGAAGGGGTGGCGGAAAAAGCATCTCTGAAATTAAAAGAAAAATATCCCAATTTGAAAATTGTCGGAACTGAAAGCGGGGGAGACGCGGCAGATTTGGATAATCAAAATACTCTGAATAAAATAAATTCAGCGCGTCCGGATATTTTATTTGTGGCATTCGGACAGGTAAAACAAGAAAAATGGATTGCAAAAAATCTTCCAAAATTGCCGAGCGTGAAAATTGCTATCGGAATTGGCGGGGCGTTTGATTTCATTGCCGGTACTGCCAAACGCGCGCCAAAGATTATCAGAAAGATAGGATTGGAGTGGCTGTGGCGGTTAATTTTAGAGCCATGGCGCGCCAAAAGAATCTGGAACGCGACAATGGTTTTTGGATGGAAATGCGCTTTAAGAAAGTTGAATTTTTAAGCCGAATATTGTAAAATCATATTATATGAAATTAACCACAAAAGAAGTTGAACATATTGCCGAGCTTGCCCGACTTGGCATGACGACTACGGAAAAAAAGAAATTTCAAACGCAGATTTCTTCAATTTTGGATTACGTAGAAAAACTTGGCGAAGTAAATACCGTCGGAGTGGAGCCGACCGCGCAGGTAAGCGGAGTAATAAACGCGCTTCGCGCCGATGAAGTCAAATCGCAAACGCGCGAGACGATGGAAAATCTGGTAAAATCAGCGCCAATGCGCGAAAATAATTTAGTTAAGACAAAAGCGGTCTTCGAATAATATGAAATTATTGAACACCCTTACAATCAAAGAAGCGCATGAAGGATTGGTAAAAAAACAATTTACTTGCGTTGAATTAACCCGCGCTTGTTTGAATCAAATCAAAAAAATGAACGGCGAGCTAAATGCTTTTTTAACTATTACCGAAGATTTGGCGTTAGAGCAGGCGCAAAAAGTTGATGGAAAAATCGCCAAGGGTGAGGAAATCGGCATTTTGGAAGGAATTCCAATGGCTTTGAAAGATAATATAATGTTGGAAGGAACGCGTTGCACCGCAGGTTCAAAAATTTTGGGAAATTATATTGCCAGCTATGACGCGTCGGTTGTTAAAAAATTGAAAAATTTAGGGGCGGTAATCGTCGGGAAAACAAATATGGATGAATTTGCCATGGGTTCATCCACGGAAAATTCGGCTTTTGGTCCGTCAAAAAATCCGCGCGACACATCAAAGGTTCCGGGCGGTTCAAGCGGAGGTTCTGTGGTCGCGGTAGCGTCCGATATGTGTTTGTGCGCGCTTGGTTCCGAGACCGGCGGTTCTGTCCGCCAGCCGGCGTCTTTATGCGGAATTGTTGGAATGAAACCGTCTTATGGCGCTGTTTCAAGATATGGTTTGATTGCCATGGCTTCGTCTTTGGACCAAATCGGTCCGTGCGCCAAAACCGCGGAAGACACGCAAATAGTTTTTGACGCAATCTGCGGAAAAGACGAAATGGATTCAACAACAACAGATTATCAAAAATTGAAAATTAAAAATAAAAAATTTAACATCGCAAATATCACAATAGGCGTGCCGAAAGAATATTTTATTGAAGGAATAGACCCTGAAGTGGAAAAACAGATTAGAGAAGCGATAGAAGCCCTAAAAAATTTGGGCGCGACAATTAAAGAAATCGAGCTTCCGCATACGGAATACGGTCTTGCGGTTTATTATGTTTTGATGCCTTCGGAAGTTTCTTCCAATCTGGCGCGGTTTGACGGAATCCGCTACGGTTTTTCCGAAGTGAAAAAAGCAAAAAATTTGCTTGATGTTTATTTAAAAACAAGAAAAGAAGGTTTTGGCGACGAAGTCCGCCGGAGAATTATGTTGGGAACCTACGCTCTTTCCGCCGGTTATTACGACGCGTATTACAAAAAAGCGCAACAGGTCCGCACTTTAATCAAACAGGATTTTGAAAAAGCGTTTGCCGAAGTTGATTGTATAATTACTCCAACCTCGCCGACTGTGGCTTGGGATTTGGGGGCGAAAATGGACGACCCGCTTTCAATGTATCTTGCCGACATTTTTACTGTTTCCGCGAACGTGGCCGGAATCCCGGGAATTTCCGTGCCTTTTGGCGAAGCGCGCAATCTTCCTGTTGGTGTCCAAATTTTAGGAAAACAATTCGGCGAAGAAACTATGTTTGAAGTGGCGAAGTTAATTTAAAATTAAATATTTTATGGCTATAAAACAAATCAATCGCCCTTCAATAAAGGGAGGAATTCATAATATTTTGGATTGGGACAAAAATAAGGTAAAAGGAAAAGATTCTGTAATTTTATGCCCAAACTGCGGAGCGATTTATTATGATAAACATTGGCGCGTAAATGCCAAAATGTCCGCGTTGCTAAAAAAACAAAAAGGAGTCATGAAAGAATTGTGCCTGGAATGTAAGATGGCGAAAGACACAAAGCAAGCGGGCGCGAATTTTGAGGGTGAAGTGGTTTTGAAAAATGTCGGCGCGGAAGAAAAAGCGGAAATGCTTAATTTGATAAAAAATATCGGAGAACGCGCGACAAAAAGAGACCCCGAAGACAGAATTATAAAAATAGATGAAAAAAAGAATGAAATCAGAGTTCTGACATCCGAAAATCAGCTTGCGATTGCTATTGGCAAGCAAGTTGCCCGCGCATTTAAAGGCGGAGAATTGGAAATTAAATTTAGCGAGGGCGACCAAGTGGTAAGAGTGGTGCGGAGTAAAAAATAATCTATGACGATCAGCTTTGAAGCATCATCTTTAATTTATATAGTATACTTCGCTTTATTTGTCGGGGCGGTTTTTTTTGTGCGGGGTTTGTATAAAAAAGCGCGTGGAATTTTTCGCAGACCGGAGCTTTATAACATGAGCCGGGAGTCAATAAAAAGACAATGGATGCAAATTGAAGAACTCTTGGAGCGTCCGGATGATACCAGTTGGAAGCTTGCGGTCATGGAAGCGGATAAGCTTTTGGATCATTCTTTGAAATCAATGGCGATTCCGGGAATGAATATGGGAGAGCGATTGCGGTTTATTGCGCATAAATATCCGAAGATAAATAATGTCTGGCGCGCGCACAAAACCAGAAACGATATTGCTCATCAGGCGGCATACCGCCTATCACGTGGAGAAGCCAAATCGGCCATCCGGGATTTTAAAAGCGCGTTGGAAGAAATTGGAGTTTTGTAAGTAAAATGTCATTCCCGCCTTTGCGGGAATGACAAAGAAAAATGATTCCGTTTTTCAAATTTGAATATTTTTTCATCGGCCCCATTAAGATATATGCTTGGGGATTTTTTGTAGCGCTTGGAATTTTGACCGCGGTCTACATCTTATCAAAAAAAGGATTTTTCCGCCCGCCGGAGGGGGATAGGAATTTTAACTTGATAATATATCTTGTTTTCGCGGCAATTATCGGCGGGCGGCTGGGATATGTTTTATTTTACGATTTTTTGTATTTTTGGGAAAATCCGATAAATATCTTTAAAATGTGGGATGGGGGAATGTCGTCTTTCGGCGGTTTTATCGGCGTGGCAATTGTAATGTTATTTTGGAAAGAAGAAAATAAATTGAAGCTTTTAGACACTTTAACAATCCCGTTTGCATCTGCGTGGATTATCGGAAGAATCGGATGTTTTTTAATTCACGACCATCCGGGAAAATTCACCAATTTTTTTCTGGCGGTGCGATTCCCGTCTGCCACAATGCATGACATGGCGTTTTATGAAATTTTACTTTTTTTGCCGTTTTTGTTGTTTTTTATTATTCCGGAAAAATGGCACAAGATGTTAAAAATGAGGAATAATTTTCCGACCGGTCTTTTATTCACGTCTTTAATCATTTATTATTCCTTTTTCCGTTTCTTTCTGGATTTTCTGCGGGTTTTGGATACAAAATATTTAGGGCTCACTCCGGCGCAATACGGGGCAATAATTTTTTTTATTTTTGGTTTGATGCTATTGCGAAAGATTATTTTGACCAAAAAAGGCATATTTGCTAAAATTAAGTAATAAATAAATTGAATGTTGTCCTCGGTTGGGGCAGGGAATCAAAACGCGGATTCCCGCCTTCGCGGGAATGACAGATGTCCGTATGGAAGAAATAGTAATTAGAATAAATAAAAAGTCCTTAGTCACATTCCTCTTTGGATTTGTGGTTGCGGCGCCGATTTTTATCGGGGGAACTTATCTTTTTACCCGCGACAGCGGGGTGGGGGAGAATTTTAAGCCGTCCGAAATTCAGGCGGGAAACACAATAGAACCTGTTTTTAATTTTGACGACGCCAATATAGTCGGTGACAAAAACGCAAAAGTGACGGTGGTGGTATATTCCGATTTTGAATGTCCTTATTGCGCGAATCATCACGAAACGATTAAACAGATAATTGCCAAATATGGAAATAAGGTTCGCGTTGTCTGGAAAAATTTTCCGCTTTCGTTTCACGCGAATGCCGAACCGGCGGCTAATGCGGCGGAATGCGCGGGCGAACAAGGAAAATTTTGGGAATACGCGGACAAATTATACGCCAATCAGGAGAATTTTGGCGCAACGCTTTGGGCAAAACTTGCCGGCGAATTAAAGCTGAATACTTCCAAATTTAATTCTTGCGTAAGCGCGAAAACGTATCAGTCAAAAATTGACGCGGATTTAAATGAGGGAATTGACAATGCTGTTGAAGGAACTCCGGCCACTTTTATAAATGGCGAATTAATTTCCGGCGCGCTTCCGCTCGCGAATTTCGTGCAAATTATTGATGAAATACTTAAATAAATTATCAATAAAATTAATCCGTAATTGATGACAAGACATTTAAAAAACATAATATTTTTAATTGCGATAGTGGTTATTTTGTTGGTACCCGCTTTTTCTTTCGCGCAAACAGAAACGCCAGGTGAAAGCAAAACCTTCAAAACCAATCTTATTTATTTTTACAGCAATACTTGCGCACACTGCCAGAGCATAAAGCCGTTTATTGATGATTTGGAAAAAAGATACAAAGAAAAAATAAATTTTAAACGGTACGAAATTGGTGAAAGCGAGGAAAATAGAGCGTTGTTTTATAAATTTTTGGATACATACGGAACTCCGGCGGGCGAGGGCGGAGTGCCGGCGGTTTTTATCGGTGAGATAAATATTTTAGGGGATAAGCCGATTGAACAGTATCTTGAAGGAAAAGTCGGAGAGTGCGTGTTGAACGCTTGCAAATTGGAAAATGGTTTGGACGATGTAGTTGGCGGACTGAAAGAAATACAGCCGGTAACCCGCGGAAAATTGAGTGTTCCCTTGGTTGTCGGAGCGGCGTTTGTGGATTCTATAAATCCATGCGCCGTTGCGGTGCTGTTGTTTTTGGTGGCGTTTCTTTTGGCAATTAAAATGCCAAAAAAACGCATGCTTTTAATCGGGGGTATTTATATTTTTACGGTAATGGCGGTTTATATCGCGGCGGGATTCGGGCTTTTGCGGTTTATTGGATATTTTAATTTAGGCAGGGTTGTGAATTATTTCGCGGCCGCCATACTGGTATTTGCCGGACTTTTGAGTGTTAAGGACTTTTGGTGGTATGGAAAGGGGATTTCTCTGAAAATTCCCGAAAGCATCAAGCCAAAAGTGGAAAGATATCTTACCAATGCCACAATTCCGTCGGTAATTTTGGCCGGAATTTTAGTTTCGGCTTTTGAACTGCCTTGCACCGGAGAAGTTTATCTTGGAATTTTGAGTTTAATGAGCAAAGAAGCGACTTTCACCGCCTCGGTTTTTTATCTTATCCTTTATAATTTAATTTTTGTTTTGCCGCTTGTAATAATTCTTTTATTTTCCGTCGTCGGGCTTAATATAGAGCGGATTGAACAAATTCGCTTTGAAAGAAGGCGGTGGTTGCGATTATTGCTTGGAATTGGCATGATAATTTTGGCTATATGGCTTTTGGTATAAAAAAATGCATAGTTTGTAAAAAAGAAATAGAAAAACCTATAAAAAAATACGGCTCCAATTTTTGTTCCGAAGAATGTTTAAAAAATTACGAAAAAATGCTTGAAGAAGCAAAAAAGAAAGTTAATTTAAATAAATGTTGTTAATATGAAGGAAACAATCAAAAATTTGGCTAAGGCCTTTGTTGGCGAAAGCCAGGCGAGAAATCGCTATACATTTTACGCGAGTGTCGCGAGAAAAGAGGGTTATGAACAAATTGGCGCAATTTTCGCGCTTACCGCTGATAATGAAAAAGAACATGCCAAACGTCTTTTCGAACATTTAATTGAACTTGCAGGCAAAGAAAAGCTAAAAGAAATGGAAGTAGAAGCAAAAGTTCCGGCTGTTTTTGGAAAAACTTTGGATAATCTGCGCGCCGCGGCTGCCGGAGAAAAATACGAATGGATGGAGATGTATCCCGATTTTGCCGAGATAGCCGAGAAAGAGGGATTTGTGAAAGTCGCGGCGCGTTTTAGGGCTATAAAAGTGGCCGAAAAACACCACGAAGAAAGATATAAAAAATTAATCAAAGAAGTGGAAGACGGCACATTTTTCAAAAAGACAAAAGCCGTGTGGTGGGTTTGCCGGGAATGCGGATACATCCACCTTGGCACGACTCCGCCGGAAAAATGTCCGTCTTGCGACCACCCAAAGAGTTTTTATGAATTACAAAATGAAAAATACTAATTTATGGATAAAAAAATAATAATTTACGGAACGTCAACTTGCCCGTATTGCGCAATGGCAAAGGATTTTTTTGATGAGAAGAAAATAAGCTATGAATATAAAGATGTGGGCGCCGATGAGGACGCGCAAAAAGAAATGATGCAAAAAAGCGGAAGTATGGGCGTGCCGGTAATAGATATTGACGGAAAAATAATCGTCGGGTTTGATGTTCCGGCAATAAGCAAAGAGTTGGAAATATAGAATAGAAATAAAAAAACACTTGTAAAAAATTATAAGTGTTTTTTGTTTTATAATTATTTATGTGTAAGAATTTTTGCAACCAGCAAAGCTAATATATTGGATGCCGACCATCTTTTTTCTATATCTTCATCAATTTTATCTAAGATTTTATGTTCTGGAGAAACAATAAAAATCGCCGGCAGTATGTCTTTTTTATCTTTTGGCGTTTTTAATCCAAATGCTTTGAATGCTTTCATCTCCGGGTCCGGGAGAATCGGGAATTTGGCTTTAATGTGTGTGGATAACAAGCTTGCGTAAAGCGGTTCATCTCCGCTTATTGCCACAATCTTGGCTTTTTTGAATTTCTTCAAGTTTTTGTTGAAATCCTGAAGCTGCGCCCTGCAAATATTACACCAATATCCGCGGTAAAAAATGATAATCAGAAAATTATTACCTTGGTATTTAAGCAAGTCAAAATCCGCTCCGTTATGGTCTTTTAAAATTATATTCTTCATACCCAGTATATCAACCCAGTAGCATAACCTTCGGTTCGCTACCGGGCTTCGCTTTCAGATGTTTAAAAGCGGAGTGAACGATAGTGAGCGGAGTCCAGTATAAAAGCGTTAGCTTTTTATACTGGGTTGTATTACTGGGCATATTTATAATTTTATGCCATTAAAGCCGTTTTTTCAAGTTTCCCGCTTGATTCTTTCCTTATTTTCTGGTATTATTTGTCTAATAAGATATATGTTTATATTTGAAATAACAAAAAAAGCGAAGCCCCGTACCAAAGGCGCGCCTTTTGGTGCTGGGGACGATAAATCGCGCGCTAGAACGGGCGTAATTCATACGGCCCACGGAGACATCAAAACCCCGGTTTTTATGCCCGTGGCGACCTGTGGCGCGATAAAAGGACTAAGCGCGAATGAGATGAAAGAAATCGGCGCGGATATTTTGTTATCCAATACTTATCATTTGTGGCTTCGTCCTGGGCATAAAATAGTGAAAAAATTCGGCGGGCTTCATAAATTTTCCGGCTGGCGTGGTCCGATAATTACCGACAGCGGGGGATTCCAGGCATTTAGTTTGGGCTATGGAATGGAAGAAAAAGTTGGGAAAATTTTAATAAAGACAAGGACGGTCCTTGTTAATGTTAACAAGGACCGTCCTTGTCTGGGGAAACTCGCTAAAATTACGGAAGAAGGCGTGAGTTTCAAATCTCATCTGGATGGGAGCCCGCTGTTTTTGACGCCGGAACTTTCAATGGAAATCCAGCACGCACTCGGGAGCGATATTATTTTAACGCTGGATGAATGCACATCCCCGCTCGCGTCTTATGAATATACGCGGGAGTCGCTGGAACGTTCGCATCGCTGGGAAGACAGGTGTTTGAAAGCGCATCAAAAATTAAATAAAAAAAATAAAACCAACCTTGCTTTATTTGGAATTATCCAAGGCGGAAAATTCGCGGATTTAAGAAAAAAAGCGGTGGATTACGTGAACAGCCGGGAATTTGACGGGTTCGCTATTGGCGGAAGTTTTGGCGACAGTTACGGCCAAACTAAAAAGGAAATGTGGAAAATTTTAGACAGCGTTATTCCGTTTTTGAATCAGGAAAAGCCCCGCCATCTTTTGGGAATTGGCGGAATAGATGATTTGTTTGAATGCGTGGAGCGGGGTGTGGATATGTTTGATTGTGTTTCGCCAACGCGATTGGCGCGACAAGGAATGCTCTTTGTCGGACCAAAATCCGGAGGAAACGCGAAAAATAAATGGCGGATACACATAAAAAATGAACAATATAAAACAGATAAAAAACCGGTGGATGCGGATTGTAAATGTGAAGTTTGTCAAAATTATTCCCGCGGATATTTAAATCATCTTTTGAAATCAAATGAACTTTTAGGATTAGTGCTTGCCACCAAACACAATTTATATTTTATTCTGGATTTGATGCGTCAAATCCGAGAATCCATTGAAAAAGGAAAATTTCAAGAATTTAAGAAAAAATGGCGGATATGAATTTAGAAAAATATAACTACAATCTTCCCGAAGAATTAATTTCAAATAAGCCGGCCGAGCCAAGAGATTCGGCCCGGCTTTTGATTTATGATACAGCTAAAAATAGTGTAAAATTTGATGTTTTTAAAAATCTTCATTTATATATTCCGAAAAAATCTTTGCTTGTTTTTAATGACACCAAAGTTTTGCCGGCGCGCGCGGTTTTGAAAAAAGATACCGGTGGAAAAGTTGAGGTTTTATTTTTGTTAAACGAAGAAGGGGATGATACGTGCCACCGAGCATTACGACTTGATGGGGACTGTCCCCCCGCGGGGGGACAGTCCCCCGAAAGTCCGTTGATAATTAAAGCAATCGCGGATAGGCGTTTAATAATTGGGCAAAAAGTTTATTTTCCGAATAAAAAATTTTTAACGGTCATAAAGAAAAAAGAGCAGTTTTTTTATTTAAAACCCTGTTTTCCGGCGTGTGATATCAATCCCCTTTTAATGCGTTTTGGAATTACACCAATACCTAAATATCTTGGTAAAACTAATCTAAACGAGAAGGAATTGCGCAAACGTTATCAAAGCATTTTTGCGAAAACTCCGGCATCTGTTGCCGCGCCAACAGCTTCGCTTCATTTTACAAACCGCGTGTTGAATAATCTTAAAAAAAACGGAGTAAATTTCGCGCATATTACGCTTAATGTCGGGATGGGCACGTTCGCGCCGTTGAAAGAAGAAAACATAAAATCAAAAAAGCTTCACAAAGAATGGTATGAAATACAAAAAGCGGAGTGGAAGAAAATAAAGTCGGGCAAATTAGTGGTCGCGGTGGGAACAACCGCGGTGCGCGCACTTGAATCAGCTTCAAAAAATAAAAAACTTTCCGGCGCCACGGATATTTTTATCTTCCCGCCGTTTGAATTTAAGGCGGTTGATTGCCTCATTACTAATTTTCACATACCAAAATCATCTCTAATATGTTTGGTAGACGCGTTTTTGAAACACAAAAAAGCCAAGATGGGGATAGACGGCATTTATAAAATCGCCATCAAAAACAAATTCCGTTTTTACTCTTTCGGCGATGTGATGATGGTTGTTTAAATTCCCACCCAGTGGGAATCCCACTGGGTGGGAATTTAAAAAGCCCCCGACAAAATGTCGGGGGTTCGTCTTAATGACGGAATCTGGGAAAAACGTTCACTTGAACAATAACATGGTCGTTTGAATCCTTGTGAAACATCCGCCAGCCGGTAATCGTATGAACAAGTTTGGTGTCAAATCGCGCCGGCGCAAAAGCAAGTCCAAAAATAGCTTCTTTCACTTTCACGGTTTCGTTCGGGAGAGTTTTTGCGACCGCAGCCGGAAAATTGTAAGGCATTCTGCCGGAAATTTTGGTTTCAAAAGGAAAACCCAGCTCCGGGATTTCAATTTCCACAATGGAATCAACTTCGGGCAGTCCGTCGGCATAAAACACGTCTCTTGTTTTCGGCATCGTTTCCTCCCTTTGTTTTTATCGGACATTAAATAATATCATATTTTTAATAAAATGTCAAGAGTTATTAAAAAACCCGCTTAAATAAGCGGATTTTTTAAACGGAGAGGGAGAGATTCGAACTCTCGATACCTTGCGGTATACGCGCTTTCCAAGCGCGCGCCATCGGCCACTAGGCGACCTCTCCACGTTTTATTATTTTATCTTAATTTAACTTTTATTTCAAGTGTCTTGAATTTTTAGTTGTTTTTTAATAGCCGTAAAGCGATGATTGTTGTCGGGAGATAAATAAAGTGTTATAATAAAAACATATAAAATAATAACTAAAATTATAAATAATATGACAAAAAAATTTTTATTTATTTTTGTTTTAATGCTGATGCTTGTTGTTGGAAGCGTGTGTTTAGCGGCAAATAGCGCCGGAAACAGCCAGGCGCAAATGCAAAATCAAGTTCAGCTGGAAGAAAGCGTTACATCCAGCGAACAAACCGGTTCGGGCGCGGATGAGGGGGCGCAGAACGAGATACGAACGCAAAATCAAATACAAAATCAAAATCAGATACAAAACGCGGGCGAGGAAACTCAATTAAGAACCGCGAAACAGCAAATGGAACAAGAGCGGGCAAATGTGGCGGCGGGCAATGAAGAATCCGGTAATGGCGCCACAGAAAACCAAATGGCGGAACAAAGAAGAAGTAATGTTGCCAACGCGGTACAGGAAATGCTTCAGATCGCGGACAGAAACGGCGGGATAGGCGAACAAGTGAGAGTTATCGCGCAGGAACAAAACCAAAATCACGAAAAAGTTGAAGCCAGCTTAAAAAAGGTTCAGAACAGAAATACGCTTCTTAAGCTTTTTATCGGTCCGGATCTTAAAGAAATAAAAAACGCGGAAAAGATAATGGAACAAAATAAGGAAAAAATCCAACAATTAAATCAGATTAAAACCAACATTAAAAATAAAGGAGACCAGGAAAAAATTGCTGAACAGGTTCAGCTTTTGGAGCAGGCGCAATTACAGGTGGAAAACTCATTAAATAAGTCAAAAAATAGTTTTAGTTTCTTTGGCTGGGCACTCCGGTTGTTCGCGAGATAAAGATAATTCCAAAACCGCCTTGTTGCAAACAGGGCGGTTTTTGTTTATGATGAATAAAAGGATTAAATTAAAAATATGAGCAACCTAAAAGAATACCAAGAGCTTTGTAAATTAACCGCCAAAAAATTTGAAAACCCGACAGAAGAAATAATGACCTGGGGTTTGGGAATTGCCGGCGAGGCGGGGGATGTGGCAAGTTGCATTAAAAAAACTTTCGCGCACGGAAATGATAAAAAACAAGGAATCCGCGAAAATATCGGAGATTCGTTGTGGTACGCGGCAATGATTTGTAATTTTTTCGGTTGGAGCATGGAAGAAATTTTGAATGAAAATATGGACAAACTTCGCGTCCGCTATCCTGCCGGGTTCACCCACGAAGCCGCTCAACGTGGTGGAACTATGGTGGATTGGAGCAAATAGGAAAATTCCCCGCGAATCGCGGGGAATTTGCTTTTTGCCATTTTTATCAAGTGAGTGTAAGATTTAGATGAAATCTATGAATCCGCTCGCGGAGAAACATTTTAAGCTAATTAAGGGGTTGAAAGAGCCAAAAGGGCCGAATAAAAACTGCGCCTATTTTCCGTGCCATGACGGCTTGGAAGATTGCACTTTTTGTTTTTGTCCGCTTTATCCCTGCGAAGATGAATCCCGCGGCGGATATTGGCTGAAATCCCCGAAAATTGAAGGCGGAAAGGTGTGGGCGTGTGAAAAATGCGTTTGGATACATAAAAAAGATAATGTAAAGGATATTTTGGATAAAAATTAATAACTTTGGGCCACCGGGTATCCCGCCTTGGACTTTGCCGCACACGGCAGACATACGGCGTGATACTCGGTGGCTGGATATATGTCGCAAATTGACGATGTAAAATCTCGTTTGGATATTGTGGAAATTATTTCCGGTTATCTTCAGCTTAAACAGGCCGGGACGAATTTTCGCGCTTGCTGTCCGTTTCATCAGGAAAAAACGCCGTCTTTTATGGTTTCCAAAGAAAAGCAGATTTGGCATTGTTTCGGATGCGGTGAAGGCGGGGACGTCTTTAAATTTGTGATGAAAATAGAGGGAATGGAATTTTCGGATGCTTTAAAAATGCTTGCCGAAAAAGCCGGAGTGAAGCTGGAAAAATTTGTCCGCAATTCGGCGGAAGACGCGCAAAAAAGCAATTTGATGAAAATTTGCGATGAAGCGTCAAAATTTTTTCATAAAAATCTTTTGGAAGATGCTGGCGCCGAAGAAGCGCGGAAATATCTGGCAAAACGCGGAATAAGACGCGAAATTGCCGGAGAGTTTAAGATTGGTTTTGCTCCGGCTGATTGGGATTTGCTGGTACAACATTTATCACGTCTTGGATTCAGAGAAGAAGATGTTTTTCAGGCCGGACTTGCGTTAAAAAGAAAAAGCGGAAATGGATACATAGACAGATTTCGCGGAAGAATAATGATTCCGATTTCCGACATCAACGGAAATGTTTGCGGTTTTACCGGCCGGCTTTTACCGTCAGAAGAAAAAAAACCGGACGCCGGCGGGAAGTATATGAATTCTCCGCAATCTTTGGTTTACGACAAGGGGCGGATTTTATTTTTTCTAAACCGCGCCAAACAGGCAATAAAAGAAGCGGATAACGTGGTTGTTGTTGAGGGAAATATGGATGCCATAACTTGCCATCAATTTGGATTTAAAAATACAGTGGCAAGTTCAGGCACGGCTTTGACAACCGACCAGCTCCGATTGATAAAAAGATTTACAAAAAATTTATTTTTGGCATTTGACGCGGATTTGGCCGGTGAAACCGCGGCTAAACGCGGAATTGATAACGCGTTGAAAGAAGAAATGGAAATAAAAGTCATTGAAATTCCCGAAGGCGCGGGAAAAGACCCGGACGACTGCATCCGTAAAAATCCGGAGCTGTGGAAAAAAGCGGTGGCAGGGGCGAAAAATATAATGGATTACTATTTTGAAAAAGCGGTAAAAAAATATGGAGCCGGAACGCTTGCGGGCAGGCAGAAAATCCGCACGGCGATGTTTTCCGAAATCAGCCGTCTGAACGACGGCGTGGCGCGTTCGCACTGGCTGAAAAAATTAAGCGAGATTTTGAATGTTCGCGAAAGCGATTTATACGACGAATTCAAAAATTATAAAGAACCGGCAATAAGATATGCTTCACCGACAACAGATACGGTAAAATCAAAAGATAAGTCCAGAGCCGAACGTTTAAGCGAGCAGCTGCTGGCTATTTTAATCGCAAATCCAAAAGAAATATTGAACGCCGCTTCTTTGGTGATTCCTGAAATGATAATTGGAAAAGCCGGCGAACTTTATCAATTATTCTTATCGTGTTATACTGAAAATGGCGTTTTGGATTATAAAATTTTGAAGGAACGTCTTACTCAGTCCGATGAAGAAACAAATAATTTATTCAGAAGCATTGTAATGCTTGCTGAGCGGGATTATAAATCCCGCGAGTTTGAATTATATAAAAAAGAATTTGACGGAATTTTAATAGAATTAAGAGAGTTATTTATAAAATCGGAAAGAGAAAAGATTGGGAAAGAAATGCTTGTGGCGGAAAAGGCGGGAGATAAAATATTGATTGCCGAATTGTCAAAAAAGTTTAATGAGTTGATATAAATATATTATGGCTAAGAAAAAAGCCGTAAAATCAAAGAAAGTTTTTCGTCCTGACAGGACGAAAAAGTCCAAACCGGCTTCCAAAAAGAAGGCGGCAGTTAGCGCTAAAAAGTGCGGAATTTTGCCAAAAAAAAGCAAAATTGTCACAAAAAAGAAGGTGGCAAAAAAAGCCATTATCAAAAAAATAACCAAAAAGCCGCGCCGCAAAAAACAATTCCGTTCGGAAAAGAAACCAAAACGAAAAGAAATTAAAAAGGCGCGGAAAATTTTGAAAACAATAAAACCGAAAGCGCGCAAAGCGCCGAAATTTCGCGTTCCGCCTCCGTCGCCGGAAATTTTGGATGCCTATTTAAAAAAAGCGCAAACCAGATGTTTTGCCACGGAGACGGAAATATTGCGTCTTTTCCCCGAAGTTGAAGAACATATTGATGTATATGAAGAGTTTTTGGATAAATTGGAAAGTTTTGGCTGTCAAATGATTGATATGTCGGAAGATTTGCTTGGCCGCCGCAAAGAACAAGACGAACTGCTTACCAAAATTAAATCAGACGAGAAGAAAAAAATATCGCTTGACAGTATTCCCGGCATAGAAGGCGATTCTATTCAGGTTTATCTCAGGGAAATAGGAAAGATACCGCTTTTATCAAGCGAAGAAGAGGTTTCACTTGCCAAAAGAAAAGAAGTGGGCGACAAAGAGGCGGAAAAACGGCTTATTGAAGCAAACCTGCGTTTGGTGGTTTCCATTGCCAAGAAATTTGTTGGCAAAAGTTTAACCCTTTTAGACCTAATTCAAGAAGGAAATATCGGGCTTTTCCGGGCGGTCAAAAAATTTGAATACAGAAAAGGATACAAATTTTCAACTTACGCGACCTGGTGGATAAGGCAAGCAATAACCCGCGCGCTCGCCGACCAATCGCGCACAATCCGCATTCCTGTTCATATGGTGGAAACAATCAACCGTTTTCAGCAAATTGAACGTCGGCTTTTACAGGATTTGGGACGCGACCCGCTTCCGGAGGAAATCGCCACTGAAATGGGAGAAGAAATTGAAAAAGTCCGTCATCTTATTCAGATTTCGCAGGACGTTGTTTCGCTTGAGGTCTCGGTCGGCGAGGATGAAGAGGATTCAACTCTTGAAGATTTTCTTGAAGATGTAAAAAATCTTACGCCTTCGCGCGTGGCCGCTTTGGAATTGTTGAAAGATTATGTTAAAAATGTGATTTTGGAACTTTCTCCGCGCGAAAGAAAAATTTTGGAAATGCGCTTCGGCTTGATAGATGGGATTCCACATACATTGGAAGAGGTGGGCAAAGAGTTCGGCGTTACCCGCGAACGCATCCGCCAGATTGAATCCAAGGCGCTTGATAGAATAAAAGGGCAAGGGGGAATAGACAAATTGAGAGATTACTAATAAAAAAGAGCCCCGACGGATATCGGGGCTCTTTTGATATTAGAATTGCAAGATAGTTTCCGGTGTCTTTGTCTCTTTGAATTTGCTAAGCACAATCTTTTCAATATTATAAGTTCCAAGACGCGGGGCTTCCAAAAATCCTCGCATCGCCGCTTCAGCCAGCCATCCGCTATCCACCCAGTCAAAAAGCCATTCGTTGGTATATTTGGGGTCAATCTGGTCAATACCCGCGCCAATCGCTTCAAGCCATGTTTTATTAAACACTTCTTGCGAACCAATCGGCGGGGACATTATAATTGGCAATCCTAGCGCCGAGTAAAAACAAAGTTCGCTCGGTTTTGTCCACAAGATGTCTGTTTCGCGAAGCGCTTTATTGAATTCTTCAAAATATCCGTTCTTGGATTCGTCATAAATGATTTTCACTCCGTGTCCGTATTCGCCATTCAGCCCGGCTTCGTTTATTGCCTCGCGGAAGTAGTCGTGAATATTTTTTTTAACGCCGGCAACCAAAAACACGCGGATGCGCTTTTTTTCTATTTTATCTTTCAAGCTTTTTATAATTTCAAAACCAATTTCTTGTTGCGCGCCCGCGCCTCCGACCGCGAATGACAATGTCAGCGGATGCGAAGAATATTTCGGAACATTCTCTTGCCCGATATGGCGGGTGATAACTTTTTCGTATTTTGAAATATACGATTCTTTAGGGTCTAGATTGCGGAGTCGTTGTCCAAAATCATGTTTTAGCGTGTTAAGATTCGCTCCGCCCAGATTTTCTTTCGGAAGAGGGAAACCTGTCAGGAAGATATTTTCCGAACGCACGCCGTAAAGTTTCAAACGTTCCACCACGCGGTAATTCGGCGCTAAGTATTTTATTTTGCTTACCGACGGATTCATCGGAATCCAGCTCCGGCTAAAATCCGCGTCGCAAATCAGGCAATAAATTTCCCGTTCATATCCGTGCGCCTCGGCCATAAAAGCCGGCACAAAAAATGTGGTAACAAGCGGGCGGGAACTGGTGCGCAAATAATCTATCAAGTCCTTTCCCCAGTTGTATTTTTTTATCAAACGATACATTTGTTTCAGCTGAAATGGGGCTTTGGACATATCCCTCCGAGGATAAAAATTTGGAATGCTTTGCAATTTATCGTATAAATTAAAAGCCGCTTCGCCGATTATCGGGACGCGTTTAAAGCGCGAAATGAATTCGTAAAATCCCTGGCTTTTGTGCCAGATTTGCAAATCGCGTTCAGGAATCCCGCGATAATTGTTGGCGGAGATAATTCCTTTGTAGGCGATTCCGTGCAATGGATAGGCGGCGCGCTGATGGCCATAGCCCATATCCACTGTCACAACCCACGCTTTGTGATTTTTTGTTTTTACGCGAGGCATAATCCTCCTTTTAATATATTTATATTATAGCATATTATATTTGCATTGTGGATTGGTTAATTATAAGATATATCCATATGAATCAAGCAATAAAAAATCAGCCGTTAGCGGATAGAATGAGACCGAGAGATTTTTCGGATTTTTTTGGGCAGGGCGAGATTGTCAGCGAGGGGAAACTTTTGCGTAATTTGATTGAGCGGGATGAAATTCCATCCATAATCTTCTGGGGACCGCCCGGAGTGGGAAAGACCACGCTTGCAAAAATTATTGCCGGCAAAACCCAGTCAAAATTCATAGAGCTTTCCGCGACTTCAAGCGGGCTGGCGGATTTGCGCGCCATAATGGAAAAGATAAAAAATCCGCCACCGAAGTCGCTTTTTGACGCGAAAACAAACGGGAAAACCGTACTTTTTGTGGATGAAATTCACCGCTGGAATAAAAGCCAGCAGGACGCGCTTTTGCCGTATGTGGAAAGAGGAATGATTACCCTGATTGGCGCGACCACGGAAAACCCGTCTTTTGAAATAAATTCCGCGCTTCT
>CAZGDX010000012.1:0-20443 GCA_964525225.1 uncultured Gammaproteobacteria bacterium | reverse complement strand
AAGATCTAAAGATCCTTCAAGGAGTTAAATAATCGTTTTACGAATTTAATCCCCAAATTATCCACCCCGCCAAACATTTTTGTCGGGCGGGGTGAAAAATAATTTTAGTTTATAATTTTTGTTACTGCCCCGGCGCCAACTGTTCTGCCACCTTCTCTAATGGCAAATCTTTGTTTTTCTTCCAAAGCTACCGGAGTAATAAGTTTAATTTTAATATTTACGGTATCGCCCGGCATTACCATTTCAACGCCTTCCGACAATGTGATTTCACCTGTGACGTCGGTGGTTCTCATATAGAATTGCGGTTTGTAACCCGTAATAAACGGTTTGTGGCGGCCGCCTTCTTCTTTTGTCAAAGCATAAACCTGAGCTTCAAATTCACTATGCGGCGTAACAGAACCCGGCTTCGCGAGAACCTGCCCGCGTTCAACATCTTCTTTTTTGGTGCCGCGAAGCAAAATGCCCGCGTTATCTCCGGCTCTGCCTTCATCCAATGATTTGTTAAACATTTCAATACCGGTGACAACTGTTTTTTGCGTGTCGCGCAAACCAATAATTTCAACTTCATCGCTCAAATGAATTTCTCCTCTTTCAATTCTTCCGGTTACGACTGTGCCACGGCCTTCAATCGAAAAGACATCTTCAACAGGCATTAAGAATGGTTTGTCGGTTTCGCGGACCGGTTCCGGAATATATTCATCCAGTGCTTTCATAAGGTCCAATATCGGTTGGGACGCAGCCGCGTCATTCGGATTTTCAAGAGCTTTGGTTGCTGAACCGCGGATAATCGGGGTTGTGTCTCCCGGAAATTCATATTTTTTAAGTAAATCGCGGACTTCTTCTTCAACGATATCAATAAGTTCCGGGTCGTCAACCTGGTCAACTTTATTCAAAAATACAACAACATAAGGCACGCCAACCTGTCTTGCAAGCAAGATGTGTTCGCGCGTCTGAGGCATTACGCCGTCAGCGGCTGAAACCACAAGAATCGCGCCGTCCATCTGAGCCGCGCCGGTAATCATGTTTTTAACATAATCGGCGTGTCCGGGACAATCAACATGGGCATAATGTCTTTTTTCTGATTCGTATTCAACGTGAGCCGTGGCAATGGTAATGCCGCGCGCTTTTTCTTCCGGCGCCGCGTCAATCTGGTCTATATTTTTATCTTGCGCGACAAAACCTTTCGCGCGCAGGACAGCTAAAATAGCCGCGGTTAAAGATGTTTTACCGTGGTCCACGTGACCGATTGTACCGACATTAACATGCGGTTTTTTGCGTTCAAATTTTTCAGCCATATTTCTAATTTATTTTTGAGAATTTATGATTAAAAAAGTTAATTTTTTAATCCGGTTCTCTAAGAAATTTCTATTTAAAATTTTATTTTTTAATTATTTATAATTTGCTTTATAGTATACACTATCCTTGAAAATAATGCAAGCTCTACGCGCTCTGTTCCAGAAAAAACCTTTCTTCAACTTCCATTTCCGTTTTTGGCAACGCAACGGTTTCCATTATTTCCGCGCATCCGTCAATCTCGTGTTTCTGCGGTTGCGGAATTTCGTTGGCCCCCGCCATTTCGGAAATTTTTGTCTCAAAAGGACTTTTCTTTTTTTTGCTTCCAATGCTCACTTTTACAGTTTCTGCCAAAGCTCGTTTTTGTATTTCCGATTCTGTCCGTGTTCCCGATACTTTATTTTCCAAAAGCGTTTCATAATCTTCAAGCCCAAGCATAATATACGGCTTCGGCTGGCTGGGGTCTATTACAATCACCTTATCCCCTGTCCGCAACGCTATCTTTAAAGCTCTGGAAAAAATATCGTTCATACCCAATAGTAGAAATTTGAGTGTCTGGCAATTTAAAATTACTAACACTTATTTCATTACGAGTTTATTTAATTAATCTGCCCAGCTTAGATTATTCTCTCTTCCCTCTCAAATTTCACTACTGGGCACATTTTAAAGCTGTTTATATTATAGACCATTTGCTAAAAATGGTCAAGGGGGTCGGCTTTTATTTTAAAATATCGGTGAAAATATGTCAATTTTTAATAAAAAGAGGACCTCTGGTTAGAGATCCTCGTTGCGCCATATCAATACGGCAGTTAAAGCACTACATAACAGAGACGTTCTTATCCGGCTTGAATGCGGCGCGCAGTTCCGGCTTCTCTCTCCACATCCGCACCACCGTTCTCACGAGGTTGCGGATCTGGGGAAGCGTCCCTTGCTGTCCGAGCACGTACATATGCTTCGATCCCGGACGGAGCTGGAAAGTGACGTAGCTCGCAGAGTCCTCGAGCATGACGCGATCATATCCGCACATCTCGGCGCAGAGCACCGTGACCGTGCCGAACTGACCGGACGCGCCGCGATACTTGCCGCCGTCGAGCACTTCCTTCATGCCATTGAAGTACACCTCGTCTTGGAACGTGATGCACATCTCGTAGAGCATACCGCCGATACTGACGATGTCGTGATCCTTATCAAGCATACCACGCGTCATCACGCGAGTGTTCAGCGAGAGGTTTGAGTACACGCTGGATTCCTCCTCCAGTTTCTCGAATCCCTGATCCGGTGCGCCGTAGATCGTGATATGCACCGAGCGGTCTCGGAATTCTCCAAATCTAGAATTAGGTGCATCGTCGTTCTTCGTATCCGTGTGCCACGCTTCGACCGTGACCCAGACCAAAAACTTGACCTTATCCCAGATCGGATTCGAGTAGCACGACTCACCATTGGGGAACTTGCTTCGTCCGGTCCAGAGAGCCGACCAACCGTAAATTTCGCCCGTCGTTCTCCGTTCCTCGTCGTTCCTCGGCCAGTCCACGCGGTTAATGATTTTCCCGTCGCCGTCAATGGCAAAAAGGTATTCGCCTCGCCGCATGACCTGGTCTTCACGAGCCTTACCGAGTCGAAAGACACACGAGTAATCTCCGAGGCCGCAGTTGTTCGCCTGGCGAAACATCAGATCTCCATCGGCTTTCTCAACGCGGATAGTGAGGTCATTAACACTCGTTCCACCATTACCTCTACCATCGTACGAATATGGTTCCATGGGTTGGTCGAGAATCTCGGACACGAACGGATACTGCTTGATAAGGTTGCGATTTTTCGATGCTTTCGGATTCATTTCTGCCTCCTGCGTTCCGCAGTTGTTAAACCCGGCGTTCCGCCGTGTTTTGTGGGCACTATTGCCCAACCCGATACTATAGCACATTTTGGACAATTTGTCAACCCCACTACCAAACAGGCCGAGAAATAATCATAAATATATATCTAAATTAAGCTAAAAAAAATAATTTTATCAAGCTCTGTTTTCCTATAAAATTTGGCGCGGAGCGCCCATCGGCTGTTTGGTAGTGGGGTCAATAGCAAGTAAGCTGATTTTGGCTAAAATAGGATATATTTTTGCTTAAAACCCATTTCTATACGACCGTATTCACACGCAGGAGACAGGCGATGCCTGTCTCCTGCAAAATCTCCGCACTATACAATGTAGGGGACGCAGATCTGCGTCCCCTACAAAAATTTAATCTAATCTATGCTATCCGTGCCGTAAAATCTGCGGTCTACTTTTTCTTCCCTTCAATAATCGCCTGCGCCACATTATTCGGCACTTCGCTGTAATTATAGAATTCCATATTGCTTGAGGCCCTGCCTTGCGACATTGAACGCAATTCCGTGGCATAACCGAACATTTCAGCAAGCGGAACATGCGCGTCTATAACCTTCGTGTTCTGAACATCGCGCATTTCATTAATTTGTCCGCGTTTTGAATTCAAATTACCGATAATATCTCCCATAAATTGCTCCGGAGTAACGACTTCAACCTTCATCATCGGTTCCAAAATAACCGGGGACGCTTTTCTGACTGCCTCCTGAAAAGCCAGGGAACCAGCCATTTTAAAGGCGATTTCAGAAGAATCAACTTCATGGAACGAACCATCGTAAACTGTGGCTTTTATATCCATCATCGGATAACCGGCAATAACTCCGCGGTCAGCGGACTCTTTAACGCCTTTTCCGATTGCCGGAATATATTCGCGCGGAATAACTCCGCCTTTGATTTCTTCAATAAATTCCACTCCTTTTCCTTTTTCGTTGGGCTCAACTTTAATCCAGCAATGTCCATATTGCCCGCGCCCGCCGGTCTGGCGGATATATTTTCCCTCTGCTTCCGCGCTTTTCTTAATGGTTTCTTTATACGCAACCTGGGGTTTGCCGACATTGGCTTCCACCTTAAATTCGCGTTTCATTCTATCTACGATAATATCCAGATGCAATTCGCCCATTCCTTCAATAATTGTCTGCGCCGTATCTTCTTCGGTATGAACTCTGAAAGTCGGGTCTTCTTCGGATAATTTTGAAAGGGCGATGCCCATTTTTTCCTGGTCTTGCTTTGTTTTCGGTTCAATCGCCAAAGAAATAACCGGTTCGGGAAATTTGATTGATTCCAAAGTTATCGGATGATTTTCATCGCACAAAGTATGTCCGGTAAAAGTATTTTTCAATCCCACGGCGGCGGCAATATCTCCGGCGCGAACTTCACTGATATCTTCACGTTCATTGGCGTGCATTCGGACGATGCGGCCGATACGTTCCCGTTCTCCGGTTTTTGTATTCAAAACATAAGAGCCGGGGTTAAGCACTCCCGAATAAACCCTGAAAAAACAAAGTTTTCCGACAAACGGGTCGGTTGCAATCTTAAACGCAAGCGCGGCAAAAGGTTCGTCGTCGCTTGGCTTTCTTGTTATTTCGGCTTCCGAATCGGGATTCAGCCCTTTTGTTTCTCCTCTGTCAAGCGGCGATGGCAAATAATCCACGATGGCATCAAGCAATGTTTCAACAACCACACCGCGTCCGTCTCCGCCCAAAACCGGAAATAATTTTCCGGCAATAACGCTTTTTCTGATTGCGAATTTTATTTCTTGCTCGGTTAATTGTTCGCCTCCCAAATATTTTTCCATTAATTTTTCATCCGATTCCACCGCTCTTTCAATCAATTCAGCGCGATATTGTTCCGCTTTTTCCTTCATATTTTCCGGTATTTCTCCTTCAACCAAATGTTTGTCGGAATATTCTTTATATGTATAGGACTTCATTTTCACCAAATCAACCACGCCATTAATGTCTTTTTCAAAACCAATAGGCAACTGGATTGGCGAAGCGTTTCTTCCAAGCCGTTCCCGGATTGAACTTAAACTTTTATAAAAATCCCCGCCGGTCTGATTGATTTTATTGATAAAACACATACGTGGAACGTTAAATTTATCCGCTTGTCTCCAGACGGTTTCGGATTGCGGTTCCACGCCCATTTTCCCGTCAAAAATAACAACCGCGCCATCTAAAACGCGGAGCGACCGCTGTACTTCCACGGTAAAATCAATATGGCCGGGAGTATCAATTAAATTAATTTTATGTTCTTTCCAATAACAAGTTGTCGCGGCCGAAGTAATAGTGATGCCGCGTTCTCTTTCTTGTTCCATCCAATCCATGGTTGCCGCCCCTTCGTGGACCAAACCGATTTTATGTTTTCTTCCGGTAATATACAAAATACCTTCGCTAACGGTGGTTTTTCCGGCGTCAATATGGGCAATAGTGCCAAAATTTCTTATTTTTTCCAATGAATATTCCCGAGCCATAAAAAAATATATCTATATTTTACTACTGAATTACAGAAACGACAGAATACGGAATTTAACAGATAAATTTTCTGTATTCCGTTAATTCTGTACTTCCGTAGGTTGTTTTAAAATTTAGCGAAATGCGCGAAGGCCTTGTTGGCTTCAGCCATTCTGTGGACATCCATCCGCTTTTTAACTGCCGCGCCTTCGTTGTTTGCCGCGGAAATTATTTCTTCGGCAAGCCCTTGGCACATCGGCTTTCCTTTTCTGGAACGAGCGGCGTCAATAATCCAGCGAAAAGACAATGACTGCCGTCTTTCTCCGCGGACCGGAACCGGAATTTGATAATTCGCTCCGCCGACTCTTCTGCTTTTAACTTCCAAAAGCGGGGTGACGTTTTTCAGCGCGACATCAAAAACCTTAATCGCGTCATCTTTTGTTTTTTCACTGATAATATCAAAAGCATCATAGACCACTTTTCTGGCTGTGGTCTTTTTTCCGTCCTTCATAATATAATTGATGAATTTTGCCACGACAACATTTCCGAATTTTGAGTCAGGTAAAATTTCTCTTTTTGGCGCTTGTTTGTGTCTCATAAAAAAATTTAATTTGTACAAAACTTCCACTAATTTCTATCACTAATTCGCACCAATAAACGTTATTCTAATTCGTGCGTATTCGTGATTTAGATTTGTGGGAGTCTAGTTCCTTATAGCGTTTTACTTCTTAGGCCGTTTAGTACCATACATACTGCGGCTTCTCTTTCTGTTTTCCGTGCCTTGGGCATCAAATACGCCTCTGACTATATGATATCTTACGCCCGGCAAATCTTTAACGCGGCCGCCGCGAATCATAACAATTGAGTGTTCCTGCAAATTGTGCCCGATACCCGGAATGTAAGCAGTAACTTCGGTGCCATTGGAAAGGCGGACGCGGGCAATTTTACGGAGAGCCGAGTTCGGTTTTTTTGGTGTCATTGTTGTAACTTTGGTGCAAACGCCGCGTTTAAACGGGCTTCCTCTTCTTAATTCTGTTTTTCTGCGGTGCAAAGAATCCAAAGCAAACTGAAGAACCGGAGATTTTGATTTCCGTTTTTGGCTTTTTCTTCCTCTTTTTACCAATTGATTTATTGTTGGCATAATATAAAAATTTGAAAATATAAAAATAAAATCCTGCCTCTGTCATGTATTTTTATATTCCTTATTTTCGTTCTTTTTGTAATAAAAAATTAACCTACGGTTAATTGTAAAATATCTTACCTTATTTTAATTTTAATGTCAACCCCATTAAAAATTTTGGTCTTTTTAATCAAAATTATCCTTAAAAATATCCTTTGAATAAAATATTTGGCGCTTAATACTCGCCCGTTTTTTAACGGGGTCAAATTCGTTCTAAAACCCCGCCAACATATAAACAAATCTCATCGCCCAGCCGAATAATCCGCTCAAAATTCCAACTCCCAAAAAATTATCCAAAATAATTATGGTTAATAAAATTATCGACCCGCGGGTTTCCAGATTATATTTAAGATTGTCATACTTGCGTGAATCCAAAACCGCAAATAAAAGTTTTGAGCCGTCAAGTGGAGGAATGGGTATCAAATTAAAAATCATCAAAACAACATTAATTCCCAAAAGCAAAAACAAAAATTGTATCAGCAAATTTTCCGGCGGAAGATTTGTATACGTGTCAAGAACACGCAAAGTTATTGCCGACAAAATAGCCATCACGAGATTGGATGCCGGCCCGGCCATTGCCACAATCGCGCCACCCCACCTGTGATATTTTAAATTATACGGATTATACGGCACCGGCTTTCCCCACCCGAAACCGACAAAAAGCAAAGCAAAAAAGCCAAACCAATCCACATGCGCCATGGGGTTCAAAGTTAATCTTCCTTCTCTTTCGGCTGTCGGATCGCCAAGCCACGCGCTTGCGAGCGCGTGCATAAATTCGTGGACAGTAAGCGCGACGAGTATCGCTGCCACCCAAGCGACAAATCCGAGCGGCGACTCGGATAATAAAGAAATAGGCATAAGCTTAATTAAATTCAAAATACGAATTTCAAAATACGAAAACGGTTTCGGATTTCTGATTTCGCGCTTCGGATTTTATGTATTCGCTTGACAATTTGACAAAATCGTTTTATTATATATAAAGAATTCATTTATTATATAACTTTTATACGATTATGGCAATTTGCTCAAAATGCGGCAAGGGTTCGCTGAACGCGGTTTCACGGAGCCATTCAAACATCGCCACCAAAAGAAAACAACACCCTAATTTGCAAACAAAAACATTGGACGGAAAAAGAGTAAAAATTTGTTCCAAATGCATTAAGGCGATGAAAAAACCCGCGAAAAAATAATCTAAAAGACCGTTCTCGCTCGAGAGCGGTCTTTTTTATCCTTAAAATCTTTAGTAATTTCGTAACCGTTTTCGTAATTTAGTAGTTTTACTTTATTTCGTACCTGAGCGTGATATTTACAATCACCTCTTCCGAACCCGGTTCCACTGCCGGAGCCGGAGCGGATTCAGCGCCTCCGCCAATTCCGTAATCCATTGCCGCTTTACTATTATATAACGGCTGATAATATCCGCCTTCATCAATGGCGATAAGTTTTCCAATTCCGAAACCGGCGGCGTCTGCCATTTCTTCGGCTTTTGATTTTGCTTTTTTAATAGCTTCTTCGCGCGCCAAACTTTTAACCTTTGTCGGGTCGTCAATCACAAAACTTAATTGCGAAACCGAATTGGCGCCTTTTGCCACCACTCCGGAAAGCATATCTCCGATTTTCTCAAAATCGCGGATTTTTACAAGCACTGTTTGAGTAACATTATAACCAACAATCGTCGGCGGAGGACATACCCCGCCTCTGCATTCGTAATATTGGTATTGCGGGTCAACATTATAACCTTGAGTTTTAATGTCTTTGTCGTCAATTTTATTTTCTTTCAAAAACGCGATAATGTCGTTAACTTTTTTTGTGTTGTCCATCTGTGTTTTTGCGACGTCTTTCCCTCCCTGGCTGATAACACTGAAAGTAAATTGCGCCACATCCGGCACGGTGATTGCGCGGCCTTCGCCGGTTACCGAAAAACTCCGGTACGCTCCCGGCTGAACCGACTGGGAATAATAATAAACAAAAAACGCGGCTGACAAAGCAAAAATTAATAATGCTCCGCCTTTTATAAGGTCATGACACTTTTGGCATTTTTCTCCATTTATTGGATTCATCATATTTTTAAAATTAAAAATTATTTATATTCAAATTATAACAAATTTCCTTCTATTAATATATACGGATTACCAAATAAAAAAGTAACGAAAAAACCTCGGTACGAAACCGAGGTTAATAATCAACTACTTGTCGTCCATATCCTCCATCTCGGACGTCTCGGATTCAGGATTTGACGACAAGGACACAAAATCGTTCTCCGTACTCTTGAAAGCGCTGTCCGCGATTCTCTGATAGACCGCACGCAGTTGCTGGTAAATCCATTTGAACATATACTTAACCGGATCGTTCAGAAGCGTCCAGAACATGGACCACGGCCAATAGACCATCCACGTGAGGATACGCGCCTTATTTTTCCCAACTTCCGGCTTCAAACACGAATAAATCCTGCCATACCCAGAACTACAATATTCCGTCCAATCCTTCTTCAAAGAGTCGGGAATCGGTCCGGATACGGAAAAATTCTTCCGAACCAAGAACTCTTTTCTAAAATCGTCATATTTTTCACGACATTTTCTGACAAAAAACCACCACTTGCCGACTGACCACAGAGCGCCAATAACAAAATATCCTGCAACCACACCAACCGCAAGCAAAGGATTCGACAGCGCGAGCGCGACGATGTTCACGTCGCCCAAAAGCCACAAAAGGGTAAATGCGACGATAAGCGAAAATGTCGCCCAGCCCGGCTTCTCGTACTCAACTGCCGCGATGAGAAGCAGGCTCACAATTCCTACCAGAATCCAAAAACCAATCGTTCCGAGCGCCAGCCACATACACAGCATTCTGCGCCTTCCTTTCTGCTCCGCCGTTTTTTTATTTTCCGGCGGTTTTTTATTTTAAAATTGTAAAACAACTTACCCGCCCAGAATATCATTTTTTCGGAGATTGTCAATAGGATGTATATTTCAAAGTCAAAAATAAAACCCATACTATCTCGAACGGTCGTCTTACTTAGTATGGATTTTATTTTATCAGATTAAATTTCTTTTTAAGATATTCATCATCTTCCATTGTTTCTACTATCATATAGAGAACAGCCGGGCGGACTTTATAATGTGTCTTTAGCAACTCAACAACTTCGCGACATTCATAAGGATAAACCCAAACACTATTCTGCAAATGAACAAATCCCAATTCATTTAAATACCTTCTGACGGCATTGCGCACACCCCTTCTTCTCTCCCAAATATCAAACGCAGCCACCCGCCACTTTTTATCCCATTTTTTCGGCGGCGCGACAATCTTCTTTCTTAGCTCATATAATTTCAATTCTTTTTCTCCCGCCTTTGTCAACCGTACTTTTCCTTTAAAAATCTTAACAAGACCCTTTCTTTCCAAGCCATTGATCGCTCTATTAAACCGAAAACCATATTGATATGGTTTTTTGTCGGCAAAAATTTTAAATATCTGAACCGCATTCGGCGCCACAAACGCAAGCGGCAAAACACCGGCAACCGCGATAACCGTTAAAATTATTTTTGCGATTTCAATTTTCTTTTCTCTGTCCATAAACTGATTTTACCCACCCCCATACTATCTTGGACGGTCGTCTTACTTAGTATGGATTTTATTTTTGTTATGTTTTTTATAAAATCCGAAACGGTACTAAATATCGTCCAACTTCTTAGCATCCTCTACTTTGAAATCTCCGATGCTAGTCCGGCGCAGGTCAGAAAGCGTAGATGGATAACCGAGCTGGCGGCCGATTTCCTCGCCGACCGAGCGGGCGTAGGTGCCTTTTCCACAACGCATTTCCACGCGCAAAATATTTTTTTGAAGATTACTTCCTTCTGGCAAAAATTTCAGCGAAATAATTTTCATTATCCTTTTCGGCAATTCCACTTTTTGACCGGCGCGCGCGTATTTATAAAGCGGCTTTCCTTTCAGTTTAATTGCCGAATATATGGAAACTTCAAGTTCTTTTTCTCCCACCAAATCTTTTAAAATTTGTTCCAATTTTTTTAAATCAATACCCGCGACTTTTTTTTCTTCAATTATTTTTCCGTCCATATCTCCGGAATCGGTTTTTACGCCCAATAAAATATCCATTTCGTATGTCTTATCCAATCCAAGAAGCCATCCAATTTCTTTGTTCCTTTTTCAATTCCGATAATCATTAAGCCGGTGGCCGCCGGGTCCAAAGTCCCCGCGTGTCCCATTTTTTTGATGCCGGTTTTTTTACGCAAAATGCGGATAACATCAAAAGATGTTATTCCTTTCGGCTTGTCAATAAAAAGTATTCCTTCCATTACTATATCTTTTTAATTTCTTCAATATATTTACAATAATCACACTTGGCGGAAGATGCCGGAATTTTTGGCGACATCAGGCATTTGTGCGCGGCGATAATTGTTTTTTCCACCCAATCGGCAGTGCCGGTATGCGGAATAATTTTCACGTCAAATTCCAATTTTCCGTCAAAAGCTTCTTTGTCGGCGCGGCCGTTCACCACCACAAAATATCCGGTATCCGAAACCATATACCCGTTCTGGCGCAAAAGCCATTGATAAATTTCCATCTGACGTTTATAACCTTCACGGTATTCTTCTTCAAAAGTTATCTCTTTTTCAGTACTTGTGGCTTTGTAATCCACCACCGCGAGAGTTCCGTCGCGGTTTTGCCACAAATCGTCAACCGCGCCGAATATCAAAAGATTTGTCGGCTTATGATAAAACCGCACGCCGACAAAATTCTCCCGCCACTCGTCCATTTTTTCATGGGCAAAAGGAATCGCGTCTATTTTATAATGTTCCATTAAAGGATGTTTTTCACCTTTGGCGCGGTGAATATCAAATTCTTTTTTCAGCAATTTATCAACCGCGGAATTAAGAGTGAAAGGATAACCCTGTGGGCGGTCAATTCCCAAACGTCTATCCAAATAAAAACATCGCGGGCATTCCACAAACCGCTCAATTTTAGAACGTGATAATTTAAAGGGTTCAGCGGATTTTGGATTGAATAAATTTAGTGTTCGCTTTTGATAACCAAACATATTTATATTGTTCATTTATATTAATCTTGTGTTCATCTTACCAAACTTGACAAAATCGGACAAATGAGATATTCTGTTATGAACAATTCTTTTAAAAAATAGGAGACGGCAATGGGCAAAAACAAAAATAGTATCGGGCAAGTATTAGTATATTTTACCTGCAATAACTGCGGAATAAAAACAAAACCTTTCGGTTTTGAAGTTTTTGAAGATAAAGATGGCAAGGCGGATTTAGACAGATTGTCTACGGATGTAAACAAATTTCTTATTCTTTGCGTTAATTGTGGCAAACTAAATTTTTCCGCGGATATCAAAATCAATAACCGCGTGCTGAATTACCCGAACTAAATCAAAATCCCCCGAAAGACATCGGGGGATCTTTTTTATTAAAAATAATTCTGAAATCTTAAATCAAAAATCTGAAATCGTTTTACTCGTACCTTAACGCTTCTATCGGGCTTTTTTCCGAAGCTTTTTTGGCAGGATATAAACCAAACACCAAACCGACACCAGCAGATACTCCAAAACCCAAAATAACGGCAATAATCGGAAATGAAAATCCCCAATCTAAACCAGCCACTTGCGTTAGAATCACAGACATTAAAAACGATAAAATCGCGCCAAGCGCCACGCCGATTGCTCCGCCGGTTGTTGTTAATGTCACGGCTTCAAGCAAGAATTGAGTCATAATATCTTTTTCAGTGGCGCCAAGCGACTTGCGGAGACCGATTTCCCGTGTTCTTTCGGTTACCGAAACTAACATAATGTTCATAATTCCGATTCCGCCAACAACCAGAGAAATGGAAACAACGGCCGTCAAAAATAACGTCAAAACCCCAGTGATTATTTTTACCTGATTCACCAGACCTTGCTGGGTTTCAACATAAAAATCATCTTTTTCAGGGTCGGTAATATTGTGCATTTCACGCAATGTTATTTCAATATCGCGCACGGTGCGCGCCACCGCTTCCGGCGTTTCGGCTTTTACAATAATTTCATGATAATAATCCACTCCCAAAAGATATGACGCGGCCGTCGTGTAAGGCAATAAAACAATTTCATCAACATTAAAAAAACTTACTTGCCCGCGCGATTCCAAAACCGCTACAACTTTAAAATTTCTGTTTTTAATTTTTATATTTTTCCCAAGCGCGTCCGAATTGCCAAACAGTTCCTTTTTTACTTTCGCGCCTATAATGGCGACGCTCGCTTTTTGCCGTATATCGGCATCATCAAAAAATAATCCTTCCGACGCTTTTATGTCAAATAAATCTTCCATCATTTGCGCGGTCCATCCAAAAATCGTCGGCTTATATGTTTCGCCCATATAAGACGCGCTCCCGGGCACTATTACCGCCGGCGCGACCGCCTGCAAACCCGGAACATTGCTTTTGTTTTTCAACGCCGCCACATCCCTGTCTTTCAAAGAATCGGAAAAAAGCGCTTCGGCAAAATCAGACGGCCCTTTTGGTTCGCGCCCCGGACGGACTACAATAATCTCCGCGCCCATTCCGCTTAATTGCCCCAAAATCAGATTTTCGGCGCCATAACCGACGGCCATTATCAAAATAATGGCCGTAATGCCGATTACAATTCCCAAAATCGTAAGCGCCGACCGGGCTTTATGGGTATAAAGCGCCTTGAATGAAGTTTTAAAAATGTGTGATAAACGCATAAACCTTCTATTTTACGAACTCATTTTTTGCCTTATGCCGTTTTTTAACCTGCGTATCGCTTTCAATCTGTCCGTCTCTAACTCTGATAATCCGTTCCGCATGCTCGGCAGTGTAGGTTTCGTGGGTAATTAAAAGAATCGTGTGTCCTTTTTCTTCATTTAAATCCTGAAGCATTTTCATAATTATCTGACCGGACTTTGAATCCAAGTTTCCGGTCGGCTCATCGGCAAAAACAACATGCGGATTGTTGATAAGCGCGCGCGCAATGGCAACGCGCTGTTTTTCTCCGCCGGAGAGCCGCGATGTTTCATAATCCAAACGATGCGTTAATCCAACCGCTTCTACGGCATCTTTGGCTTTTTTATCCCACTCCGATTCGGGAACTCCGGAATACAAAAGCGGGAGTTTTACATTGTCAAAAACCGTTGTTTTTGGAAGCAAATTAAACGCCTGAAAAATAAATCCCATCTTTTCATTGCGGACTTTGGCGATTTCGTCTTTTGAAAAATCATCAAACGACTTTCCTTCAAACTTGTATTCGCCGGCAGTGTGCCTGTCCAAAAATCCCAAAATATGAAGAAGCGTGGATTTCCCCGAACCGGATGGGCCCATGATGGCGACAAATTCTCCTTTTTCAATTTTAAAATTTACGCCATCCAAAGCTTTGGTCTGCACGTCTTCGCTCGAATAAATCTTAGTTAAATTTTTTGCTTCTATTAAAGACATCTTATTCTCTTTCAAAAGTTATCACCATATCCCCTTCTTTCAAACCGCTTATAATTTCTATTTCTCCGGACGAGCCGCGGATGCCGGTTTCCACCTGCACCTCTTCGGTTGTCCCGTCGTCTTTTATTATTTTAACAAATTTTCCTTTCCCGTTTTTGGAAATTATCGCGCGTTGAGGCACTGCCAGAATGCCGTCTTTCATCGCGGTTAAAATATCAATATTGGCGGTCATCCCCGACCGGATTCTGTCATCTTCATTGACAAATTGCAAAGTTATTTTGTACGTGGAGACGCCTTCTACGATTGTTTCCGCCGGTTCTATTTCTATAACACGGCCTTCAAAAACAATGTCTTCTCCATACGCATCCAAGGTGATTTTCGCAAAATCGTTCAATTTAATTTTGGCGATATCCGCTTCCGGAATATTCGCTTCTATTTCAAATTTCGCTTCCGACATCACGGAAACCATTACTGAATTGGCCGCTACTATTTCTCCGGCTTTCGCTTCTTGTTTGGTAACCGTTCCGATGATTGGCGAAATTATTACCGTCTTGGCAAGCTGCGCCTGGATGTTTTGGACGCTGGCTCTGGCGGATTTTACCCGCGCCTCCTGTGCCGCGATTTGTTCCGGCGTTGAACTAATTTGTTTCAACAGCAAGTCGTTTCTCGCGGTATTTACTGCCGATTCCGCCGTGGAAATATTTGAAGCATTGGTGGCTTTTTGCACCGCGATTGCCTGTTCTTTGGCGGAAACGGTTGTCAATTCAGTGCTTACGGTAGTTCTTGCGGTGGAAAGATCTGTTTTTTGAGTTGACGTAAAATCATCTTCAATCGGAACAATATCAAGAGCGAATTTTACTTTCCGCAAAGCCGTGATGGTTTGCGAAACCGCGTTTTCCACATTTTCCAAAGACGAATCGGAAATTGCCGTCTGAACGGCTCCAAACGCTCCGCTGTTTAATAAACTTAATTGTTCGGTATTCATTTTTCCGGCGCCGGCCGCGGCGCCAAGCAAAACTTCAACCGCGTCCTCTTTCGCGTCGGCAATCGCCATTCCGCTTGAATCATTATTCATAAAATGCGCGAACTGGATTTCGGTCAATTCTAAAAGCGCGTTTTTACCTTCGGTAATTCCGCTTTGCGCCGCCGTAAGCGCCGCGCTGTAAACATTTTTCAAATCCGCTTCGGCCTTTGCCCTCACGTTCAGCAAATCCTTTTCTTTGTCGGCAAGAGTTGTTTCCGCCTTTAATATCTCTTCAGTCCGCGCGCCCTTTTTTGTTTCATCAAGTTTTACCTGCTCTGTTTCCAAATTTGCCTGCGCCTGCAAAAGTTGCGCCGCAAGTTCGCCATTGGACAAAGAAGCAAGCACCTGCCCAATCCGCACATTGTCTCCGATTTTTACATAAACTCTCGCCACTTTTCCGACTGTTTCAAAAGCCAGGTCCACGCTTTCAGCCGGATTCACGCGTCCGGTCACGCTCACCTCCTGAAGCAAATCGGTTTTTTTGACTTCCATTATATCGTATTTTGAATTCTCTCCTCCGCCCCAGATAAAATATCCTCCGGCCATTCCCCCGGTTAAAATTATCGCGGTGGCGATAACCACGATGGGTTTTTTAAAAAAAGTGGTAATTTTTTGCATAATTTTCTCCTGTTATTCTATTTATGTAATTATACACCATGACCGGTAAAAAATAAAGGATTAAAAAGCCCCTGTTTAACAGGGGCTTTTGCATTACGCAATCGTTTTTATGTGTTCCACCGACTGTTTGAAAGCGATTTTTTCTTCCTCGGAAAGCGGAATTTCCATAATCCTTTCCGCGCCCGCCCTGCCGAGCGAAACCGGCACGCCGGCAAACACTCCGCTCTCGCCATATTCTCCGGAAAGATAAACCGAGCACGGCAAAACTTTTTTTGTGTCAAACAAAATCGCTTCCATCATTTCAACAATGGAAAGCGCGGGGGCAAAAAACGCGCTTCCGGTTTTTAACAGATTCACAATCTCTCCCCCGCCGTTTTGCGTGCGGTAAATTATTTCATCCAATTTTTCTTTCGGCAAAATCTGTTCTACCGGAACATTTTTTACAGTGCAAGAACCAAGAACCGGAACCATCAGGTCGCCATGGCCGCCCAAGACCATTGCTTCAATGTCGCGGACGCTGGCATCGGTTTCCATCGCCACAAATGTTTTGAAACGCGCCGAATCCAAAACTCCGGCCATGCCTATCACTCTTTCTTTCGGCAAACCGGAAATTTCATAGGCGAGTTTAACCATATTATCCAAAGGATTGGTGACAATTATCAAAATGCAATTCGGCGAAAACCGCGCAACTTCCGGCACTACTGATTTTATAATTCCGGCATTTATATTTATTAAATCATCGCGCGTCATCCCCGGTTTCCGCGCCACACCCGCGGTAATCACGACGATATCCGAATCCTCGGTAAGCGAATAATCGATTCCTCCGACAATTTGCGAATCGCTTCCGGCAACAGGCATCGCCTCTTGGATATCCAGCGCTTTTCCTTCCGCAAGCCCGGGTATGGAATCAATCAAAACAATATCTCCCAGATTTTTAAGAGCTGTGTAAAACGCGGTTTGGCTCCCCACATTTCCCGCGCCGATTATTGTTATTTTTGGCTTTTGATTTTCCATATTTATTGGCATTCTACTTGATGGGGAACTGTCCCCCATCGGGGGGACGGTTCCCCCGTAGTCGATTACCTGTTTTTCAATTTGTTTTTCCGTTGCCGGCAATTTTATTTCGCTACATGCTTTGAAAATATTTTGAAATAGTGTTTCAATATCTTCACTTTTAACACAGGAGAACGCGACCCGGAGCAGATTTCCCATTGATATTACGCCGGTATCGTATTTTTCCAAAAGTTTTTTCCGCACGGACTCCGCGTCAATTCCGGGCGACAATTCCAGGCACATAAAATATCCTGAATTAAACGGCAGGGCGTGGAAACATTGGAAAAATTCCGGATTTTCAAGAACCTCTTTTACTTTTTCGTATCTTTTTTGAAAAATTTGAAATTTGGAATTTTTTTCCTGTTCGTATTTTTCCGATGCAATTCCTTTTAATATTAAAGATTGCGAAAGGTGCGAAATATTGGAGACATTCCCGCGGATAGCGCCGGCGGTTTTCGCTTCCAACGCTTCATAAATTTCTTTTGATAAATTCTTCCCGCCAAAAGTTATAAACCCAACACGCAACCCCCACGCGTAATCTTCCTTGGTCGGCCCGTCAATTTTTATTGCCAACACCTTTTCGTGCAAATTCGCCAAACGGGCGAAAATTGATTCTCTTATAATTCCGCTTTCATATACCAGTCCGAAATAGGCATCATCGCAAATGACTGCAATCTCATCGCCCGCTTCCGCCCGTTCCTTTATTATATAAGCAATTTCATCCGCTTCTTCTTCGGTTGGCGAATAACCCGTGGGGTTGTTCGGAAAATTCAAAAGGATTATTTTCTTATTTACCCGCCTCGCAAGACAGCTTGCTGGCGTTGCGGGCGGGCCGGAACGTTCGCTTAATTTATTTTTAAATTCCTGAATATTAAAACCGCTCACGGAAAACGTTTCAAATGTTTCAAGTTTTGCACCGCATCCCTTTTCAAAAATCAACCTGTAATTTCCCCAAAATTTATCAGGCAAAATTATTGAATCGTTTTCATCAACAAAAAGATAGCCAACAACGGAAAGCGCGTGAGTTAAGGCCTGCGTTGCCACCGGAAGACATATTTCAGAAGATAATGACTTGTTTTTTTGATAAATCAGTTTTTTCCAAAATTTTCTAAGCTCGGGTTTTCCAAAACTTGGAGCATATGGAAATACATCCTGTGGCGGCAAAGAGATGTTTTCCGCGATTGACTGAAGTTTCATCGGCGAACCGTCTTCTTCCAAAGCAATGCCGATTGTGGCATTTATTTTTTTTCCCTTGGCTTCGGCAGATTGCGCCAAAATCCCGTCTTTTGGAAAAAAAATCTCCTTGCCTTTTTTGGAAAGCAAATTATATATCGCCGGACCTCCGGTTTTTATAATTTCATTTAATTTTTCCGCTTGCGGGTTTGGCATACCCAGTATATCAACATCCAGAATTAAATTATTAAAATTAATTCACAAATCGAGATTTCAATTCAATTAGGGTAAACTACGGCTAATTCTACCGATGATGCCCAATACTACTGGATGTTGTATTACTGGGCATATTTATTATTAAACCTTAAACAAAAGAAGCGGTTTTGTCAATAGAAAATTTCAACATCTTGACAATAATTCATTATGGGTGTATATTCATAATAGAAAGGTCGGTCATTACTTACAAGTATATAATCACAAATAAAATATGCCGAGATTAGACAAAACCGGGCCCAGAGGACAAGGTCCGAAAACCGGACGCAAAATGGGAAAATGCAGTGGTGAATCCAGAATTGCCTGGGGATGTTGCGGTGGACGCGGACGAGGTTTTTGGGGAGTTTTTTCTCCAAAAAACGACCTTAACGCGCTGGAAGCAGAAGAAAAAATGCTGGAAAAAGAACTTGATGTCGTCCGCAAAGAAAAAAATTCCTTAAAAAACAGAAAGAAATAAAAGAAAGCGCTTGAATATCCGCCTCTTTTTTAAAAGAGGCGGATTGGCTTTCTTTCAAGAAAATTGTATCATAAAAATGATATGCCAAGACCCCGCCTTCGCAGAAGAATCAAATTTCATCCGAATATAACCTATTTCAAACCTCAGGGAGTGCCCATGAGCGAACTTGAAATCGTAGAACTTACACTTGAAGAAATGGAAGCGTACCGCTTGCGTCATATTTATAATCTAGAACAAACGCAAGCTGCTAAAAAAATGAATACCTCTCAAAGCACTTATCAACGGATACTCTATTCTGCTTATAAAAAAATTGCCGATGCTCTGACAAACGGCAAGGCAATACGCATTATTAAAAAATAAACTTATGAAATTTAAAATAACATCGCTTATTGCCGTATTTTTTATATTGTTTCCAATTATATCCTGCGCGCAAAACAGCCCTGAAGCGGAAACAAACGAAGAAATTTTTAAAGCGCGGATAATTGAAATTATTGAGCAAGAAAATATTGTCCGCGAAGACGGCTCAATTTCAATCAGGCAAAAAATAAAACTTACCGGGTTGGAGGGGGCTTGGAAAGATAAAGAAATTATTTTTGACGGCACGGAGCTGGATGTCTTATCGGCAAACGAATACGAAACCGGAGACAATGTTATGGTTTCATACAATCTTGACTTTGAAGGAAACCCTGATTTTTATGTGATAGGATTTTACCGGACAAATTCAATTTTTTGGCTCGCATTTTTATTCGCCCTGGCTGTAATAATTATCGGGAGATTAAAGGGCTTTAGAGCGCTTATTGTTTTAATACTTACTTTTATAATCATTTTAAAATTTATCATTCCCGAAATACTTTCCGGCGGAAATCCCCTTTTAATCAGCATAATCGGCGCTATTTTTATTTTGCTTCTGGCCGTTTACATAACGGAAGGTTTTAAAAAAACATCCACAATTGCGATTTTTTCCATAACAATTTCATTGATAATAACCGGATTGTTATCTGTTTTTTTCTCGGAACTGACAAATTTAACCGGTTTTGCCAGCGAAGACGCGGCGTTTTTAGTCGGGCTGGCCGGAAGCGCCATAAACATCAAAGGACTCTTGCTGGCTGGAATAATTATCGGCGCCTTGGGCGTTTTGGATGATGTAACAATATCCCAAATTGCGCTAGTTAATGAATTAAAAATATCAAATCCAAAAAAAACAAAATTGCAAATTTACCGTCAGGCAATGAAAGTGGGAATTTCTCATCTAAGTTCAATGGTAAATACTTTATTTCTGGCGTATGCCGGAGCGTCTTTGCCGCTTCTTATTTTATTCAGCATTAAGCAACCGCCGCTTTTAACTTTTGACCAAGTAATCAATAACGAAATGATAACAACTGAAATCGTCAGAACTCTTACGGGAAGCATCGGATTGGTTTTGGCAATTCCAATCGCGACATTCTTAGCTGTCCAGTTTATAAAAAGTAAAAATACCTGATACCCGCCAAAAAATATTTATAATTAAAAATAGACGATCGCGCGATCGTCTATTTTTTTCGCAATTACTGAACGAAGTGCGAACCTTTTTTGAGCGAAACTGACGCTC
>CAZGDX010000011.1:0-20823 GCA_964525225.1 uncultured Gammaproteobacteria bacterium | reverse complement strand
CGCCATTGCGGTTGCCAAACCATGAATCGCTTCCACAATATATAATTGCATCGGGGTGCTTACAAATATATATAAAAACGGTATTATGGACACCAAAAAATACCCGGCCAAAGTAACATAATAATCATCATATTCGGCGCTATTTTTGTCTATAATTTTCGCGATCGGCATTTTAAAAAAAGCGGTCATTAAAAAGAAAATCATTGAACTGAAACCGATTACTTCAAGCGAACCGTTTTCAATTTGACCGGTTAAATAAACCGCTAAAATCGGGGAAATTAAACCAAAAGCCGCGACTACGACAAAATCCGCCAGAGCCATTATAAAAATAAACTGATTTATAACTTTAAAAAAAACCTTGACGCTGAAAACTGGAATTGGAAATTTAAACATATACAATAATTATACCACTTTTATCGCTTCACGGGCGCGCGACAGTTATCCACAATTACTAAAAATCCCCGCGCGCGGGGATTTTTTTACGGCTGAAGTATGTCTTCCGCGCGCCCGTTAATTGAAATGATCACATCCTGAACCGTTCCGAATTGTTTTAATGTTTCAACGATTTGCGCCCTGATGGCCGCGACCCTGCACGACCCGCCGACTTGATATTCCAGTTTGTCGCTAAAATCAACGCGCGCGGTTCCATTTGAAATTACCAAACTTTGTATCACGACGTCATCATTTATACTTGTAAAAAACCCATCAGCTTTATCCGCCTCGGTCGCGCCTTTCAAAAGCTCTTCAAGCGCGGCGCGGGCAATCGCCGGTGTTTTTACGACCCGCCTTTCAACCGCAAATACTTTATTGCAAGAAAACTCAGGGTCCAAATTGCTATTCCCAAAAAATACTTTTACCGTTCTTGTCTCTCCGAATGTTTCAAATTGCACCGAAATTTTTACTTCGTCGTCATTTTCAGGCAGTCCCGAAGGATTATCTTTTTTTAAAACCAAAAATCCTTCGGAAACCGCGGGTGCTTCAAATTCAAGTTTTGCCTCAAATGGAACAAAATTTTCCGTCATCCAGCCCGCCCCTTCGGGGTCGGATTTTGCAGTGGCAATTCCTTGCGCGATTACTTTTTCGTCGCTTCCAACTAAAAAAACAGGGAAACTGGCTTCAAAAAACCAAAATCCCCGCGCTTCGCCTTTTATTTCAAGCGGGCTTGCCACCACATCGCCGGATTTTGGAAACTCCACTTTTACTAGAGATTCTGTTGATGTCTCGCATTCCGCAAACGGTTTTGGCGCGGATGGATTGCCATGCTTAACCCATTCGCCATTGTCGCAAATCCAAATATCTTCATCTCCGCTTAAAAATCTAATACTAATCATTACAGCGGCCGCGGCTAAAATTATTATGATTGATACGATAAATATTTTCTTCATACTTTACAGGGTTTAATATTCACCACTAATATTCTTTCACTAATAACACTAATTTGACTACATTGTAGTTCGCGCATATCAGCGATTAAAGATTGGCGGTGGATATTGTTAAATTATTTTTATTTTTTCATGTTTAGAGCAAAAAGTCAAGAAAAATCAGCCATAATTTTTTATACTATTTATTCACGACCGTGAACTGATAGTATAAATTTTACTTCCAACAAACAACAAAAAACCTCGCTTCACGAAGAAACGAGGCTTGAATCAAGAATCAAGTGTTCAAGGGTTAAAAAGATACTCCCACAGAAGCAGAGCCACAGAGGGAATTCGCATGATCAGCATAGACGGCGCGGAGCCGCGGACCGCCAATCCAGTCGGCCAAGTACGGGACATCGCCGCGGTAATACCGAGAACCTGGCAACATAATGATATGGCTTTTAAGAATTTCGGGGTAATAGAGGAGAAGCCAAAGTCCGATTGATACTGTAGCGCCAGCTTCGCCAGCCACAAAATTTTTCACCGCGTCTTTGGGCGAAACCCCAAGACGACGGCGTCCGTCGTTCACTCAGCAAAAACAAGGTGTATCGGAAACATTCGCAACATCTTGTACATCGGCAAGGTCAAAAAGATTATCAATCTTTTTGCCATCAATAATCACTAAATCAAGAAGTTTTTCTATGGAAACAATGCTGGTTGGAAAAGTATAAATAAGACGCGCGGCATCGTCGGGGATGAAACTTGGTTTTTGAGGAATTGTCAAATCAGTCGGAATCGGGAAATTAAATTCTTTAAGACGCGCGAGCAGTTTTCCTGTTAAATCCGTTCCAATTTGAGATATCCTATCCAAACCGCATCTTTGACAATATCTTGCCCGGCCGACTTCAAGACGATTCCACTTATAACCGCACTCTTCGCATCCATATCTCGCCATCTTCTTGATCCCCTTGCCCCGATTTTTTCGGGGTTATGTTTTTAAACAACAAAATGATTATTTTTTGCAATCGTTTTATTGTATCAAATTTATGCGCTTTTGTCAATGACAATCACAAAAAACACAAAACTATAAAAACACACCATTCAGTACCTTACTATTTTTGCAACGATCGTTACAAAAATAGCAATATCTAAATTTGCGGTCTGCGCCTATAAAAACAAAACCGCTCCGACATAGCATCGGAGCGGTTTCATAATGAGTATTCGTCTAAAGACATACTTTATTCATTAGTGTTAATTAAAATAGCTGATGTTTTAGTTGCCTTATTAAAATGCAATTTTTTAAACACTTTATTAAGCTTTTTTTCTTCCACTAAAGAAAAAACAAAAGTGCTCCCCGAGGTTCCAAGCGCGCAACCAAAAGCATAAAGTAGCGCCAAATGCCAATTATTAATATCGTTTACCACGGTTTTTAAAACGTAAAACCAAATTAGGATATTAACCATTGTAATTGAGCCACTTGCGAGAATTTTTGTCTTGGTTACCACTTTCGTCCAAGCAGTTGCAATAAACATTTCTAAAACACCAATAAGAAACAACATCAACATATATTTGTGCCTTTTAAATTTTTTAAGAACAAACGACCTTTAAATTGCCCGTTTTTAACGACGGGGTATCTTTATTATAACCTCATTTTTCAGATTTAGTCAAAAAATTATCCCCAGCCCGCCCTATCTCCGAATCCGCGTTTTTGTTCCACCACCTCTCTTAAATTTTGACACGAACAAAACCAATATCATCGGCAAAGTTATTCTCTTAATGCCGGTAAAAAACAAAAACGTGGCTGCTGGCATAAAAGTCCGGAAATCTGTAAAAAGTTTTGGGTCCGGATGAGGCAAGAGCCAAGGTTTCCAGAATACCCACCATGCCCCGGTAAAAAGAGACGCGACCCAAAAGGGAAACAATATAAATAGCGAATAAGCAACCGCTCCGATAAAAATCATGAGTTTCTTGGAAGCGGAACAACCGCTGTTGCGGCTAAAAAATTAGGATTAAACTTTATAGGTATTGATATAAATCCTGAATACATAAATATTGCCAAACAAAGATTATCGGAAATAGAGCCACTTAATAAAACCTCCGACAAACAAGTAAAGAAGTTAAATCAACTAATGGGGGAAACTTTCTTAAGGACCGGGTAGGTGGCTTGGATGTAAACCATCTGAGTATAAAAACACGGACATTTAATCCGTGTTTTTATTATCTTGCTTATTATTGTTGCGTTGATGTCGCGGACGGGGTTTCAAAACTGATTGCTTCTCTTAACTCGGTTTTTGCTTTTTCAATGGCGATTTTGAAATCCGCCACTGCTTTTTTTATCGCCTCTTGGCGTTTTGTGATTAACGGTTTCAAATCGGTTTTGGCGACGTTTTTCAATTCTTCCTGAAATTTTTCCCTTATTCTCTGAAGTTCTTCTTTTAGTTTTTCTCTGATTTCTGCCGGATTCGCGTCCTCTGCCCCGCATTCTTGCCGCGCGCTGGCCACTGCCGCATTATAAGCGTCTTCATAAGATTTTTTTACTGTGTTTATCGCTGTTTTTCTCGTTTCAAGCAACGTGTCAACTTCACTGCGGTACATTTCTATTGCCGTATTTATCGCGTTTTTTCTTGCCTGTACTGCGGCCTCCATGGCGGTCTGAAATTTCAGGATTGCCTGCTTTTGCGCCTCGATTCCGGCTTTTTCTAAAAGTTTTTTATAATGTTCAGCGCGGTTTGCATCCCATTTTGCGCGATTTTCTTCCAATTTTTGGTCGCGATTCACTCTTTTTTCTTCTAATTTATTTTCTTGCGCGGCCCTTTTTTCAAGCAATGCCGTCTCCCTACCTGTTATATTTCCATTTACTTTAGAAGCCCATTCCGACAAAAAGGAACAAAAATTCGCATTTCCCCTTTTTGCAGACGCGGCATCGGTATTTTTCTGATTTTGATTTTGCGGTTCTTTTGCGCCCCGAACTTTTTCAATTATTTTTTTTGCCCATCCGTGTTTTTGAGCATCGTCCTTGGCAAAAGTTACCGCAGGCGACAATGTCCCGGCAATTAAAGCCATGGTTAGTATTCCGATTGTAATTTTAGAGTTCATTTTCATCATATGATTCGCTTAAATTATTAGCAGCGTCAATTTCAGCGGCAATGAGTTCCACATCGCTTAATTCTTCCGCAAGTAAAATTTCTTCACTGTCGGAAAACGCAAGCATTGCCTCTACCGCGTCGTTAAAATCTCCGGACGCTTCGGGCGCACTTTTTACCGCTTCATCAGCATGTTTTGCGATTTCTTGGCTGAATTCAGCGCTTGGTTCTATGGCAATTTCTCCCGGCGCTCTTAAGGCGAACTTGCCGATTCCGACAATGGCAATAACTATAGCTATTGTTGCCGCCGGAACCAAAAACCTCCATCCCCAAAGGGGAGCCATTGGCTTTGTCATAATATTATGTGTGGTTAAATTTTTAATTTTCATAATAAATAAACTCTCTCTCCCGATTTTTGTGACAGGAAGATTTTTTATCAGGTTTCGCGCGAACTTTTCCGAAGGTTTCACGCTCTTTATTGATTTCACTAATTTTTTTTCGTCTAACATAGAATATCTCTTAATTGTTTTATCGCCCGGCATTGGATTTGACGGATTGCCACCTCGCTTTTTCCAATTTTCTTTGCAACCTCGGCATTACTCAAATCTTCAATAAATCTTAAGGCGATTATTTCCTGTTGGTCTTCATTAAGATTCTTAATCGCTGATTTTACTTTCAAAAAATCGGCCTCTTTTTCAAAAAATTCAAAATCCGGAGTTTCAAAAAGTTCATCTTCCAAGTCCTCAAGCGGAATATATTTTTTTTTCTTCCAAAAATCTATAACCGCGTTCCGCGCGATTGCGTAAAGCCAGGAAGAAAAATATGTTTTTTCATCAAATTTTTCCAGCGCCCTCCATGCGCGCAAAAATACCGTTTGAGTCAGGTCTTCCGCTTCTTCTTTGCTTCCGACGCGGAAATAAACAAAACGGTAAATCGGCGTAATGAAATTCCGGTAAATTTCGGAAAATGCGGCTTCATTTCCGCCCTTTGCCTCCGTAACAAGATTTTTTATATATTCTTTGCCCGCTTCCGGCATACTCAATTATTAAAACGGCTATTTGTTAATTTTGTGACATTTTTAAACTTGTGGCCACTAAGTGGCCACAAGTTGGAATTTTATTATTTAGTTCCAAGTCCGAAGAACGGACTTGCTGTTCCCCAGTAAAGAGGGGCAACGCCGTTCCATTTTTCAATCCAGCGGAGTTCCACCACGCGCGGGTTGGATTTCAACGCCTCGGCCTCCACCTTAATGGCTTTTGCTTTTCCTTCGGCCTCTGATACTTTTTGCGTTGCTTCAATTTTAATTCTTTCCAAATCGCGTTCAGCTTTAAGTTTCAGCTGCTCGGCGGTCACTTTTGCCTCAATCGCGTCATTAAATGACTTGGAAAAATCAAAATCAATGATATTAAATTCATCCACAATTATAAAATTTTTTGCCAAACGTTCGGCGAGATTATTTTTAACATACTCTTTTACTTCTTCTCTTCTGGTAATCAGTTCTTCAGCAGTAAATTTCGCGGTTGTCGCCTTGACTGATTCCTGGATTGCCGGGTCTATAATTCTGGAATTGTAATCCGCGCCAACTTCCTGCCAGATTTTATTAACTTCTTTCGGGTCCAAATTATAATTTAACGCGATTTTTGATGTAACCATCTGCAAATCTTTTGATGCCGCGCTGACTGCCGCTTCTTCTTTTTTGGTCTTTACGTCAACTTTGACAACTTGCTGGACAAATGGAATTTTAAAATACAGCCCTTCGTCAAAAATCTGGTCCTGCACCGCGCCAAATTGAAGCAATACTCCTCTTTCACCAGCACCCACGGTTCCCATGGTTTCGCAAAGCGCGACAAACAAGATTATCGCAATAATGATATATTTTGCGTATTTTTTCTTGTTTTTCTTAAGCTCATTAATTTTTTCCTCCATTCTTTGGTTTAAATTTTGATTTAAGTTGTTTATTTCTACAAAATCCATATATTTTACCCCCATTTAGTATTTTTAAGCTAAATTTATTTGATATTACATCTTACCGTCAACTTTTATAAAAGTCAATATTCTGCTAATTTTTTAACAAATTCCGCGGAAAATTCAATTTCTTTATAAAAATTATCCAAATCCAATTTTTCGTTCGGCGCATGAATGTTGTCATCCGGCAGACCAAAACCGACCATTATCACATCTTTTCCGATTTTTTGAAAATCATTTACCACCGGCACAGCCCCGCCTTCGCGGTACCAAACGGTTTTCTTCCCAAAAATTTTTTCCAAACTTTCCGCGGCTTTTTTCGCCACAAATGATTCGCGGTTCATTATTGCCGGCTCAGCGGAATCTATCTGTTTTATACTTATTTCAACAACGTCGTTTTTATAATTTAAAACAAATTTCTCAAACATCTCAAAAACTTCTTTTGAATTTTGATTCTGCGCCAGACGGAAGGAGACCTTGGCAATCGCTTTTGCCGGAATTATAAATTGAAATCCTTCCTCCGCAAACCCGCCACTGATTCCGTTTATTTCAAAAGTCGGGCGCGCGACAATCATTTCGTGAAGCGAAAACCCCTTTTCCCCAAAAACTTTCTTTGCTCCGCCCGATTTCAAAAATTCTTTTTCTGAATCATAAATACTCAATGGACTATCTTTTTTTGAAACTGACACGACTTTTTGATAAAATTTCGGAATCGCAATTCTCCCATTTTCGTCTTTTACATCTGCTAAAATTTTCACCAGATATTCCGCCGCGTTCAAAACTCCTCCGCCATAAGACCCGGAATGCAGATTATTTTCAAGGGTCTTCACTTCAATTTCCGCCGAAACAAGTCCGCGGACCGCGTAACAAATCGATGGCGCATCTTTTTTTATCATCGCGCCCGCGCCAATTAAAACAGCATCGGCTTTAAGTTTTTCCGGATTGGTTTTTATGAGTTCCGGAAGCGCCAACTGCACGGCTTCTTCATCGCCGTCAACAACAAATTTTATGTTTATCGGGAGCTTCCCTTCTTTTTTCAAAATACTTTCCACGCCCTTAATATAAGCAAATAAATGCCCCTTGCTGTCAGAAACTCCACGCGCGTAAATTTTTCCGTTACGGATTGTCATTTTAAAAGGGTTGCTTTTCCAAAGATTCAACGGCTCAACCGGCTGGACGTCAAAATGGCAATAATTCAAAAGGGTGAATTTATTATCCGGATGCGTCCATTCAGCAAAAACCAGCGGAGAGTACTTACTCTTTATCACCTCGCTCCTGAAGCCGATTTGTTCAAAATGATTTTTTAGCCACTTGGCGCATCGTTCCACTTCTTTATCTTTAAATACAAACGGCTGGCTAATTGACGGTATGCTTAAATACTCGCCCAAATCGGCGAGTATTTTTTCATTATTCTTTTTGATAAAATCAACAACGTTCATATTTATTTCACAAACGGACCAAGTGTGGTTATTTTCTTTGACGGGCTGATGGTAACTTTTCCGCCAACAGGCAATATAAGATTGTTTTTCCTGATATCGTGTCCGAAATTATTTATCTTCAAAATCGGAAGCGGACGCCCGGCTTTATCGCGTTTTTCAAGTTCATCTTTAATAAGATGGATAAAAACTTTGTTAATATATTTCTCCTGCTGGGCAAATTTTTTCGGAAATTCTTTTAGATGTCCGGGCACCGGATAATAACTTAATTCTCCAAGCACCAAACATTCTATCTCTTGAAAAACATTTCTTCTTTTTAGAGAATTTATCGCCAAATGCAGGTCTTCCAGATCCGCTTTTGTGTCTTCAAGAAACAATATGTGATTTTTCCAATTTTCTATCAAGGTTTCCGGCCTGTCCAAAAGATTAACCAAAGTCAGTAAAGTCCCGCCAACCGCGGTTCCTTTAATTTTTTCTTCCGGCCTGTTTTCCAGCCAATGAAATAATTTATTGCTGTATTCAATTTTTTCCGATTTTCCTTTTATCAAGTTCAGGTAAGTTTCATGCATGTTCGTTTTGAAGAAGTTCCATGCGTTCACGTAACAAAAACTGACAAGCCCTCTTTTAAAATAAATAAAATTATTAAATCCGGTAAAATCGGAAAAACCGCAAAAAACCGGCTTTTTTCTTGCGATAAAATTCAATTCTTTTTCGGTAAAGTTGTCTATAATGTCGCCCATTCCGGTTCCACCCACGGCCGGTATTATAAAATCGCCTTCCAAAACAGCTTGCAGAAATAATTTTTTTCTTTCCGCCAGAGGAGCCGCCAAATGACTCACCACCGGGTCGCGGCGGCTTTTCCGCAAAACTTTTACGTGATGCGGAAATTTACTATAAAAATAATCAACATATTTTTTAAATTGATTATCTTCTCTTCCAATTAAAGCGGAAGATGGAAAAATTATTCTGATTTTCCCTTTAGATTCAAATTTTCTTGGCAAAATTACTGCTTTCATACGGTAAAATTTAGCGCTATTTCATTATAGCCCAAAATTGATAATTTGGGAAATATACGGCCTATCTCTCCCCTTTTTCCACTTCAAACGGCTCCCCTTCAACCGCTTCAAATTTCATCGTCCCCAAAATCTGTCCGTTGCCGTTTAATACATTAACCCGCCATTTTCCGGGAGCAATTCCGGTTTTGTAGGTATATCCGCGGTATCCGCCGTCGCGTCCGCCAACTATATTGAACCGCATTTCGTCTTTCAAAATCCATTTATTTTTTTCTTCATCGTAATAAGACCACTCATGAAAAATTTCCGTGTTTAATTTTGTCGGGGCGAAAACCGCGCTAAAAGCGTAAACTCTGTCACCCGACTGCCAGTGAAACTGCGGATTATAATTAAGAAAAAATAAATACCATGGCGCCGGCTCGTAAGCGATCTGATATTTTCCGACAACGCGCTCCACGCTCCGGCAGATAATCCCCTCCTGCAACGAAAGCGGAATCGGCGGGATGATGTTTGTAAAATAAAAAAAGTTAAAAATAATAAAAATTATCCCGATGCTTTGCGCGAGAACTTGTTGGCTTTGAAGAATTTTGACCGGCGTCATTTTATAAAGCCAATACACAAAAAGCGCCAAAAACGCCACGCTTGTTATTCCGCTTAAAACAAAAATCCACAAACCCATTTTTCCGATTAAAACCGGAATTGCAAAAATGGAATAAGAAAAGAGAGCAATGAAATAAATGTTCAGCTGAAAAACCAAACGCAGATACCTTTCTTTGAAAAACTCGTTGCCGATAAGAAAAAAAAGCAAAAAAATTAAAAACGGCCAGCTAAAAAAAACGGAAGCGCTCCGCGAATAAAAAACAACAAACGCGCTGAACAGTCCGCCGAAAGCGAACTGCATTAAAAACGGCGCGACGATTGAAACTTTATCAAAAATTTTCCCGCGAATTTTTTCCTCGCTATGCGCGTTTAGATACGCGATGCACGAACCGGCGATTACAAGATACGAAAGCAAAACCGCGTTTTCCGCCCATAAATCCACCCGGCGCAAGGTAAAATTATCTAAAACAAAACCAAATAAAAGCGCTGCCGGCGAAAGCCAACGTTCGTATTTAAACCACAGATTTTTTATTTTTTCTTTCATTTACTTATAATTATACCGCAAAAATGGCAATAAAAAAAGCCGGATAAAATATCCGGCGGATAATTATAGCGCCCCCATCTTACTAATATCATTTTCAACAAAAACTTTCGCGCCGATGCGGATTTGCTTATAGACCTGCCGCGCGTCTCTCCTGAAAAGCCGCACGCATCCGTGAGAGTCCGGTCTGCCGGGCAAATTTCCAGAATGGATAAATCGTCCGCGACCAATATCAAGCGCGAACCACATCCAAACGCGATAGGGATAAGAAAAAACCTTAAAGTACCTTCCCCTGACAAAAGTTGCCATAATCGGAGTTTTGCAACTCCTCGCGCCTTTTGGTCTTCCGCACTCCATCGCCAGCATGCCGGTGGAAACAGGAAAAGATGAATAGAGCTTGCCTTTGGAGTAAATTCCTAAAAATTGTTCGGCTAAACCAATAACGACGCATTTTTTCATCCTTTCGCACTTAGAAGCGCTCTCCGGCATCGGGGTCCAACCCTTAAGCCGGGACGTATCGTCAGGTATTCGAACAATCGTTCCTTCTTTCCAAAATCTCGCGTCCAGCCGATTGAATCTCATCGCGTCTTCGGACAAATCTCCGAACAAACTCACGGGCGTATCGCCATCGTTTAATCTGCGCGCTTTCCACGACACGTCGCCGTCAATTCCGGTCGCATTCTCGTTATCGGGCAAGCGGATTATGTCCGGATAAAAATCATCTTCGGCGTAAACATTAAACATTAAAAATGTAACGGCAAAAAATACAAAAATCGCGGTTTTTTTCATTTGCTTCTCCTCTTTTTAAAAGACCGATTTGATGTTTAGATTATCATTTTTGTCCGTTTTGTCAAGAAAACAAAAAATCCCAAGTTTTTAACCTAAAATTTTTTTATTTAATTTAGAGTCTCTTTCTTCTGCCACCGAATTTTCCGCGGCTGTGGAAAGAATTCCCACGCCCGCGGGACACAAACCTACGGTTCCCGCTCTCAAAAGACGGCTGATTCGCCATCTCCCCTGCCCGCGCGCTGATTTCTTCCGGCAGTTTGGAAACCATTATTTCTTTGTTTATTAAACATTCAATTTCGCGAATAGCGTATTTTTGGTCAGGCGTGGCAAAAGAAATCGCGTGTCCGGAAAGTCCGGCGCGTCCTGTGCGGCCAATGCGATGCACGAAGTCCTCTGAATTTTCCGGCAAATCGTAATTTACCACCAATTCAATATTGGCGACATCAATTCCGCGGGACGCTATATCCGTGGCAACCAAAACTCTACAGATACCTTTTTTGAAATCCGAAAGCGAGCGCAAACGTTGCGCCAAGGTTCTATTGGAATGAATTTCCGAAGCAGAGTGCCCCATCCGCTGAATTTCATAAGCCAGCCGTTTGGCGCCGAATTTTGTTCTGGAAAAAACAAGAGCGCTACCCGCGCGTTTCGTCAAAATTGTTTTCAATAATGCTGTTTTTAACGCCCTATGAACAAAATAAACTTCCTGCGACACGTTTTCAGCAGCGGTTCCCGAAGGCGCAACTTCAATTCTAACCGGCGCCTGCATATAACGTTTGGCAAGTTCAGCGATTCTTCCCGGCATCGTGGCCGAAAAAAGCAATGTTTGGCGGGCGCGCGGCATATTTTCCAAAATCTGCCTTATGCTTGGCGCGAATCCCATATCCAACATCCTGTCGGCTTCATCCAAAACCAAAACCGAGACCTTGCATAAATTCACGGTTTTTCTGCGAAGATGGTCAATAATTCTACCCGGAGTCGCGATAATAATTCTCGGATTTCCGCGCAACTGATTTACCTGGCGGTTCATATTTTCTCCGCCAATCAGGACAACGGTTTTTATGCCAAAAAGCCGGGCCAAATTTTTAATTGACTCATCAACCTGCAAAGCCAGTTCTCTGGTCGGAAGCACTATAAGCCCGCAACTTGTATTATCTCCTGATAGACGCTGAATCATCGGGATGCCAAAAGCAAGGGTTTTTCCGGTGCCGGTTTGGGCAATACCAATAATATCCTTTCCGGCGATAGCCGCGGGAATGGCTTTTTCCTGTATCGGAGTGGGCGCGGTAAAATGGAAACGCTCCAATGATTCTAAAATTTTTGGCGAAATGCCAAGTTCGTTGAATTTCATAAAAAAATCCGGCCCAGAATCTCAGGGGTCGGATAACCGAAGAAAAACGAGTCGTTTAATACCTTAATATACCACTTTTTAGCCAATTTGTCAAGTGGTAGCGCTAAATGCTATATTAAAATTATGCCCGGTAATACAACATCCGGTATTATCGAGCTCTAAAATTTTAAAAACAATTTTTGACTAATTTCTCCATTATTTCAACAAAACGGGACTAATTGTCGAATGTTTTACGCTCCGGATGTTGATATACCGGGTATGCAAATTCCAAAAAGAAAATCAGAAGAAGCGCGCCGGCTTGCCGCCAAAAACGAACCGCTTTATCTTACTACAGATGGCATTCAAAAATTAAAAGACGAATTAAAAAATCTTGAAAAAGCATTGCCAAACGCCATTGCAGAGACCCAACGAACCGGTCAATTCGGCGACTTTTCGGAAAACGCCGAATATCAGATTGCCAAAGGAAATTTACGCCGCATCAACCACGAAATTCTAGTAATAAATGACAAATTAAAGCGGGCAAAGATTATTAAAGAAAAAAATTCTTCCGGCATAATACAAATCGGCTCAACAGTGATTTTCAAACTTGACGGAAAACAAAAAAAATATCAAATCGTCGGACCGGCGGAAACCGACCCCACGCGCGGACGCGTTTCACACTTATCCCCAATCGGTTCAGCCATTATGGGTCATCGCGCCGGCGACAATATTTCCGCAAACGGAAAAAATATAGAAATTATTGAAGTGATGTAAAAAATCCGCCACCCGGCGGATTTTTTAGTGACTATTGACAAATAAGCGTAAAAGTACTATATTAAAGAGTCAGAAGCTCATTTAAAAACCCGCCAAAATTTTTGTTCCACAAAAACTTAGGCGGACAAGATAAAAAAAGAAAGGCGGAAAGAATCAAGAAAAATAGCTATAAAGATTATCTCTGGGTTTTTAAGGCATACATCGTCCGCGGTCTACTGCTCCGACAGAAAGGTTATGTGCCGTCAGTCGATTGCGATGGACGTTTATACTTTGCTATTCCTTTCAAACATAGACCGACGCCGGTACGCCTGCGATTGCTCGCCAGACAATGGCTGAAGCATTTCCCCGGTAGGGCCATCCGAGGTCGATATGATTTCACGATTACTCACGAATAGACCGCTTCTCATCAAAGCCGGATAAAAACGGCAAAGAAAGGCGACGGTAATCATGAAAAAGACAGCGTTTGCGGTCATTTTGCTGACGATTTTGATGAATTCCAATACGAGTTTTGCCGAAGATTCGGCGTATGACGAAGTAGAAACGCTTCGCAATGTATTCCAGACCGAAGTTTCCGATATGGCGATAAACGATCCGGTTTATCAGGATAAAGTAATTGCCTATTCCAGAGATATGCTAGTACAAAGCCCTTATACCGAAGATTTGCAATACTTCGTGTTTGCCGACCGGAACGAAAACCGGCAAAATGTGATGGTTGGATTTTATAATGCTTATACCTTAAGTATTTCGGTACTCGGCTGGGCGCGGATTTCAACCGGCAACCCGTCGCGCTCACGCCATTGGTTAACGCCAACCGGCATCTTTGAAAACAAGATTAGTAATCCGAGCTTCCGCGCCCAAGGCACGAAGAACGCCAAAGGATGGCGCGGATTCGGGGTTAAAGGGTCAAGAATCTGGGATTTTGGATGGCAAAGAAGCGACCGCGGGACCAAAAATAGTAAAACAACCGGCTCCGGCAATATTCGTCTGATGATGCACGCGACCGATCCTGTCCATGGTGAAAAACGGCTTGGACGAAGGGATTCCAAAGGATGTGTCCGTATCCCGGCCAAAATGAACAAATTTCTGGATGTGTACGGCCTTATTGATAAAGATTATTTTGACCATCCGGATTCGGTGGCATCCAAACGGGTTCTGCTCAAAGAATCAGAAAGAAAGACCGTCCGCTTCCCTGGCAGATATCTGATTGTTGGCGATTTTGAAATTTAAATTACTAAACCCTCGGCGCAATGTCGAGGGTTTTTATTTAGAAAAACAAAAAATCCCAACTTTTAACTTGGAATCTTTTGGTGGCTCTGAGGGTGGGGATCGAACCCACGACCAATTGGTTACACATTACCCAATATTTTCATATCGGTGTGGACTATATCATATCCCTGACGGGACCGAGGCGCTTCCCCTTCAAAATTTTTGAAGAGTACTCCTTTCGGATAGTCTCTGAACCTTTCCCGACTTGCGTCAGGACTTGGCTGCGGATTACCATGTTCCTTCCCCAAAGGGGACCCCTTGGGTTCGGAATTAAGGCTTCCCGCAATTCACCTCGTTTTTCAATCCGCCTTGCGACGGAAAGCTGCCTATCGACAGCCAACTGCTCTACCGCTGAGCTACCTCAGAATGTTTTGATTTTAATTACATTCTACTATTTAAAAAGTTTTTTGTCAAGCGCGACGCTAGATAAATTTCCATTGACCAATCCTGCATATTTACGTTATAATTTTAGCGGAACTAAAGAAAAAATATCCGCGAAAATCAAAAATCCCCCGCAACACAGCGGAAGATTTTTTAATTTACTCTCGTTTCAGCCGTTTTTCTATCTCTTCAATCTGCACTTTCAACTTATTAATTCTCTCCAAATCCGCGTCTCGTCGTAATTTCTTAAGTTTTCTTGCCCGTTCTTTCGCGCGCTGTTTTCTTCTTTTGCGGATTTCGGAACAGTAATATTTAATCCTTTCTTTCCATCCGCGCAATTTGGATTCCAAATAAAGTATCCAAAGTACCAGCAATAAAATTATGAGAAGCAGCACGAAGAATACGGTTCTCGCAGTTAGACATCTATCCCAGATCGTAAACAAGCAAACTTCTACCGGTTTTTCAATCGCAACCGGCGCGACAGGAACTTCCACTGCCACTTTCTCTGTTGTTTCAATAAAGTTTCCGGCTTTATCCATAGCCCGCACCAAAATAGAATAAGTTCCGCTTTCGCGCAAATCAAATTCATAAGACGCGCTTGTCAAATCCGCCGAAACAGGAACTTCCACCGGCTCATTGCCATTTACGGAAACTTCAAAATGACTCAATCCGGACAACTCATCTTTTGCCAACTTTGCCAAAGTCAGCCGTTTAGCTTCTTCTAATTCACTGACAGAAACCATAACTAACAAATCTTTAGGCGAAGTTGAATCAATTTGGACTTTTCTGTGGGTTATCGGTCCCCACCCGGCGCTATTGCGAAATTTAATGTGGAAATACCAAATTCCTTCTTCAACATCTTGATAGGTTTTGGAACTTAAAAGTCCGTCGGAAACAGAACCCGGATTTGAAGTCGGGCTTTTGCTGAAATAAAAACTCACCCCGTTAACGCCAGCCGGCAAGGGCCAGGAAAATTCCAAATCGTTGTTTGCATACCATTTTTCAGGGTCCGGATGCGTTGGAGAAGAAACGCTCGGGGCCTCAGGAACTTTGCCAACAACAGGAGCAGGGGTCTCTTCCGCGGGAGGCGTTATTTTTGCTTTGGTAATTAAATTAAAAAGCGCTTGGCCGCTGCTCGTAAAAACATCAGTTCCGAGGCCGTCATTAGCCCGAATTGCGGCGGAAGAAAAAAGTAGCGAGGCCGAACCTTCGTTTTTAGCCCTAAAAACTACGCTCAAAACTTTCCCGCCAACACCAGTGTAACCCGGAGTTGGCAATCCACCGCTAAAAGACAAAGTGCCGGCGCTATTGGAAAAAGTCGGTTCTTCCACCCACAAAGAAAAAATAGAACCCGATTTGCTAACCGAAACTATTTCTAAAAGGTTGCTGGGGAAATTTATAACAGCGTCAACATTATTAATAGCAGTATTATTAGTGTTGACTAAAACATTAACCGTAAAAATATTCCCTACCACAAAACTTCCGGATGACGGGCTGAAATACGAAGTCGCCGCCTCAACTTTTTGAGAAATTCCAAATAAAGCCAGACACGACAAAAATACGATTTTAGCAAACAAAAATCGTCGCTTTTTTAATGAAATCAATAGGGAAAAAATTGTTTGTTCCTCCTTCATTTGGCTATTAGAAAATTTTTTAACGGTCTCATTTATTATTATATCACATTTTGGATTTCTTTTTTGCAACTCTTATTTTTATCCACATCAAAATGACAATAATTCCTAAAATAACTGCCAACCAAAACCGAAATGTTTTATAAAATTTAGGCGGATAAATAGGCGCCAATTCAGCCACTCGTCCGTTCCCCGCCTTGTCAATCGCTTTAACTTTTATCGCGCTTCTTAATTTTTGGTCCTTTAATAAATATGGGGAATTTCCAATAATATAAGGTTCTGTTCCTTCCTGAATTTCATAATGGTCTATGCCGGATTCTTTATCCGCGGTAAAGAAACTAATGAAATATTGATTATTAAACATGCTCGGATTTCTGCTAAGAGCAATCTCGAATGGCTCGGGAGAATTTTTGTCTTTTTCAAGTAAGGCCTGCCATTCATCTTTTGCCAATGTCCCCGCGGGTCTCTTTAAAATACTTGATGAAAAAGGCCGAAGCGAAGGATTAATTTTGGTTCCCTGCCCGTCATTTAAAAAAACAGAAAAACCATCAAGAAAATCTATTTGCGCCCTGCCTTCGCTTTTGGCAAGAAAAATTATTCTTAAAACCTCTCCATCTTCATCTTGAAAACCGCCCAACGCTCCGCCCACAAAACTTAAACTACCCTTCTGATTGGAAAAAACTGGCGGTTTTGGCCAAAGAGCAAGCAAAGAACTGCCCGCGCTTACTTCTTTAATCTCTAAATTGCGACTATACAAAATCGTTCCATCAACAACGTTGATGGGTTTATCCGGCGTGGAAATTTTCAAATTGACCAAAAACGTGTCGCCCTCGTAAATTGCCGGGTTCTCTAAATCAAAATAAACACTGGTAGCGGCTTTAGTAAAAAACGGCAACAAGAAAAGTATTGCGCCAAAAACTGTTCCGATAATCAGATATTTTTTTCCATTAAAATTCATAGTGCCTATTGATTGAATTAAATTTAATGTTTTCCCCACTGGTAGAGCAAAATGGAGAAATCCACAGAGTTAACTTGTTTGTCTTTATTTATATCAACGCAAACATTTTTGAACGGCGCCTGTGTTTTCCAAAAGTAAAGCAATATTGAGAAATCAACAGAATTCACGATTCCGTCGTGATTAAAATCAGCGCCGCTACAAACTACCGCAGGTGTCGGTGTCGGAGTTGGAGTTATAGTTCCGCCGCCGCCACCTCCGCCACCTCCGCCACCGCCGCCACATTGCCCGCAATCAGCCGGACAAGTACTGCATGTCTCACTGCCATTGCAGGTGCCGTCTCCGCAATAAGCCGGCAGGGTCCCGGTCTCTGCTGTAAATTGCTCCGTTGATGCCGCCCAGTTGGTTTCAGCTAAAGCGCGCGCCTTAACTTTGAACCAATAAGTTCCCGCCGTTGGCACTTCATCCAAAGTCAATGACAAGCTTATAAAGCTTCCAGCGTTTATATATGCAGTATCTGATCCAGAGTCCACATCATCATCTCCACCGCATAAATTATTTTCACTGCTTACAATACAATAAACATAGTAAAAGTCGCTCGCCGAAGTTCCCATATTATCAATTCTCACGCTGGCGGTTATTGTAGGTATAACTTTATCTGTAATTTCAATTATTTGAACATCAGCCGGCGAACTGGAAAGAGACCAATAATCATTTACTTTTATCGTTTCCCCATTAATGACCACAGAGACCACTGTCTCCCAAACACCGCCAACCGGGCTACCGGTAATACTATAATTATAACTATAAGTTCCAGCCGAGTCCTTAGTCATAACACCATCTGACACTTGAACTGTTCCGGCAGAATCAGTAATAACCACTGTTGGCAGAGAATCGGCGTCTGTTGGAACGGCTGCGTAATTTAAGACCTGTAATTTTGCCTTGTAAGCGGTGTTAACCGTGGTCTCTCCAAAATCGGACAATGTCACAGTCCAGCCACTTTGGATTTCGGTAGTGAGAGTTTGTGTTTCCGCAGTGATTGCGGAAGCGAGAGAACTCGTTGCCGTCTCCACATCAGACAAGGTAGCCAGCGAACCTGAACTAAGTCCAGCGCCAGTTAGAGTGCGACTAAGCGATGTCCAAACAGCCGAAGCGATATCAGCCACTAAAGTACCAAACGAGTCAAGAGTCCGACCGGTAAATGACCAAATCGTAGAAGGCAAGCTTGACGAAGCTGATTCGGTGACGAGATTGACTGAACTTATAATATCGGCCGCCTGAGTATCGGTATGGGCGTTAATAACTGCCGAGAGAGATGATGTCGCTATTGTCAAACTTTCATCAACCACTTCTTTGATTGTGCTGGTTGAGACAACTGACCAATCAACAATAAAACTTTTATCCACTTTGACCAAATCGCCATTTTCCGCGCTGCCGCAAGTCATTTCAGCCGGCCAAATTCCAGACAGACCATCCGAAGGCACAACATAACTATAATATGTCCAGCCCGTGGAACTGGCAGTCATCGCGCCATCAAATACCACGTTTTCGTCCGGGTCAAAAATAGACAAGACGCATCCGGCAGTAGTCGTCGCCACAAAATTATCATCGTAAACAAATTCTCCTAAAGTGATGGTATCGCCGGGAGCAACTTTCTGATAACCGGCATACGCAAAATCAATCGCAAAAAAAACTAAAAACAGCAAGATAAAATAACCAAAAACTTTTAATGAAAAGTTGGCCACCTTATTAGAAATTTTATAATTTTTCAATCTCATAAATTTTTTAGTCAACCAGTTCCGATTATTAATAATTATATCATAACATTTGCAACTACTAAAAGAAAGTTTTTAAGTATGGTATAATAAAATTGGAAAATTATAACTATGTTTTTACCAAATGTAAATTCTTTTTTGTTGGTAAAATCTAAAAAGACGGTTTTTCAATCTGTTATTCAGGACTCTGCGACAAGTTTGCCGTCATCCTTGTCATCAAATTATAGGGGGAATTTGTTCTTATCAAATTCACATTCTTTTTTGTTGACAAAACGGGCAATTTCAAAACCGATTATTCATTCTGCCATTGCCGAATCCGCGACAAATTTGTCGCCACCACCCTCCTCTGCCAATTCCGGCAAACCGGTAATCGGCGACAAAAACAAAAGAGCTTTTTTAAAAATGGCTGTCATTGCGGGCGCCGGTCTTGTTGGTTCACTACTTTTACCCAAAAAAGCAGATGCTTTTATACTGGGCAGTTCGCCTACAACAGGAGTGGTCGGCGTCAAGGATTCAACCAACGCGAGAATCAACCCTGCTACAGAAGAAACTGTTTCGTCGCTCGCCACAGAAGCAACGTTGGGCGGGGTTTTGAAGACGACCGATTTAGCCCTTACTGCCGGGGTTTTAGACGTCAAAGTTACTTCCACATCTGGCGAGGGCTCAAGTAGTTTTAGCAATGCGGCAGGTGATGCCAAAAGCGGTTTGGTAGATGCTGACCGGCATGTTCAAGTAGACGTTTTGAGTTCTGTCTTGCCAACATCGGCTTCAACAGAAACAACGTTGCAAACAATTGCTTTTGGCGGCACGCAATTCGCTCTTCGCCTGGCAACAGATGGTAACATAGATTATGTGGGCGAAGCGGCAATTGGGGCAGACCCTAATGACGCGGTATGGCGCATAAAAAAGGTTGATAGTTCTTCTGGTATAATTATAAAATGGGCCGACGGCAATGCAAGTTTTGATAATACTTGGACTGGTTATGCTGGCCACAGCTATTCATAAATTATCTAAAGTTATCTCCCACACCTGTTTTTCTATAAGTCTCAAATCGTATACTTTCTTTATGTTTTACTTACACATCTTAAAAAGCAGGAAAGACGGCAATTTGTATATTGGTTCAACAAACGATTTGAGACGAAGGCTGTCCGAACATAACGATGGTAAGTCGCGCTCTACAAAATCAAGAACGCCTTTTGAGTTACGCTACTATGAAGCATTTTTCACAGAAGAAGACGCTCGTCATCGTGAATGGTCACTCAAAAAAGATGGTAATGCGCTCGCACAACTCAAACGTAGAATAAGAAAAAGTCTTCAATAGAAAAACAGGTGTGGGAGTTATCCACAACACAAAACAACATATAGTGGTGTATAATATATAATGTAGTAAAAAAACAGATTACGGCAAGAATTATCCACACAACACCCTGTTTTATTTGTTATAAATATTCGTGATATAATAATCTTGTAATCAGATAATCAAATTTAATAGGAGCACCTATGAGTACCGATATACAATTACAATATGTCTCGGTTTTAACCCATATGGCTAAAATCGAGAGAGTAAAAATAACCCGATTTATAAAAACCGCCTTTTTGGATTGGCGGATTTTTTATTTATCTTATTTTAAATAAAAAAGATTATATTAATTAAAAAATAAATTAAATTATAAACATATGGCATTCGTAGCAGCCGACTGGACAATAGACCGTCAAACAAAAAATATTACATATAACGGCGATGATCATACCGGGGCGAACCCGTCGTACGCGACCGTAATTCAGTTCCACCGAGCATTGCAGGACTTTGCGGATGATGCCGGATACGCGGGCAACGACGAGCTTGATATTACCGATCCGACACCGTCCGATCGTTCAACCGACAACATCGTCACGCTCATCAACGGGTGGAATATTGACGACACC
>CAZGDX010000010.1:0-20854 GCA_964525225.1 uncultured Gammaproteobacteria bacterium | reverse complement strand
TATATAATAGAGTATTTAAGCTAAAAAATCAACAACCTATTGACAAATCCGGTAAAAAACGCTAAATTATAATAATCGTTCTTAAAAAAATGGGGGAAATATGATGACCAGAAGCAAAAAGGAGTAAAAAATGGACATAGAATTCGCCCAGCTTATCGGCCGCGCCATCGGACTTAAAACCATATTTTTTACAGAATGCGTTATTGAACCGATGATGCAAAAATTAACCGAGGTTGTCTGGATTATTGCCGCGAAAGATACATGTTCTCCTGATTTTTTCGCCGAATGGTCGGATGACAATCCGCTTATCGGACACAGCGACATTACAGCGTTGTTAGCGCATGATTGTTTTGGAGGAACAATCAATTGCGATTCAAACCATAATTATTTTTGGCTTCAAACAGGCGGCAATTTGCCGTTTCACACCTTCGCCGCTCTCAAATCCGGTTCGCTGATCGTTTCCCACGAAACCAAAACCGCGGAAGAAATGATTTTGGAAGACAAAAACGATGTCGCAAAAAGACACAATATCTTCAAAAAAAGAGCAATAGAGCTTCTGAACAGAAAATAATTTAGAGACGGGGCAATCGCTCCGTTTTTTGTCCTTCCCGTCATAGAATATCATATCGCAAGTATATGCTCGCAAATGAATATATATCGTAAAAATATCTTTTTAACACGCAAAGAGGTGGACGACGAGAGGGATTTCAGAATGGAATAGTATTACCCCGCAATACTGCGGGGTTCTTCATTTTTTGATATAATACAGCTATGACAAAATACAGACATCCGATTAAAATCGGCTTAAGTTTCGGGCTCACTTCCGGAACTATTACAACACTTGGATTGATTGTCGGCTTATACGCCGGCACTGATTCAAAACTCGCCATTTTGGGCGGAATTTTTACCATTGCCATTGCCGATGCTTTTGCCGACGCGCTCGGAATTCATATTTCCGAAGAATCCGAAAATAAACATACTGCAAAACAAATCTGGGTCGCGACTTTGACGACTTGGGCCGCCAAATTTGTATTCGCGCTTTCTTTCGCGATTCCGGTTTTGCTTCTGCCAAATTTAACCGCGATTATTGCAAGCTCAATCTGGGGACTAATTCTGCTTGGCGTTTTTAGCTTTGTAATCGCAAAAACAGGAAAAGAAAAACCTTGGAAAGTGATTTCCGAACATCTTTTCATCGCTATTTTGGTTATCGTGCTGACCTTCTTCACCGGCAAATTCATCGCCGCGATTTTCAGATAAACGAAATCCGATCCGCCACCCGCTACGAAAAAGCACGACCGTACCAAATTGTAGTAAATAAAAAATAGACAAAACAAAAACCCCGGACAGAGCCGGGGTTGTTTTATTAAGTAAAACTTTCTTCTTCGCCATTTTTCAGAATACGAACTTTGAATTGGCGCTTGTTGTTCCAGAACCAGCTAAGATTGTTTATCAAATTCGGCGCGAGAACGGCGCCAAATAATTTATTTTTAAACATTTTTATCAGCAATTCTCTCGTCTGCCTCATTTTTTCCCAGCCATCATCCGTAAAATATATCAGCAAAACATTACTCATCTCTTGTTTGTTCATTTTCCATTCTCTCCATTTTTTCCGCAATTACTTGCGGACTCTCTCCTTGTCCTTTTCGCTTAACGCGTTCAAAAACGCTTGCCTTTTCTTCGTCTTCTTTTCCTCTTTTGTTTTTAAGGTTCTGTTGTTTCGTAAATAGCAGAGATGTTTTCCGCTATTTTATCCCAATCAAACTTTTTAACGCTTTGCAGGGCGTTTTGGACGTATTCAGAAGCCAAAGAGGGATTGTTCCAAATGCCTTTTATCGCATTGTAAATGGCCTCGGAATCGCGCGAAGATATAAGTAAGCCATTCACACCATCTTGTATCACATCGGGTATTCCGCCTATTTTTGTGCCAATTACAGGTATTCCGCAGGCCTGCGCTTCAATAAATACGATTCCCAAACCCTCGGCAAGCGACGGACAAATAAAAACTGACGATTTTTTGATTTCCTCCAATGCCCTATTGTGGGATAAATTTCCTAAAAAATCAATAACGTGGCTTATCCGCAAGCTGTTTGCCAGCTCTTTAAGCTCGTTTTCCTTTGGCCCGGCGCCAACCAAAACAAGGCGCGCATCCGGAAATTCCATCAAAATCTTTTGCATCGCGCTAAAAAGATATTCGTGTCCCTTTTCCCAACTCAAACGACCGACGCAAATAATTCTACGCGGGATTTTTTCGATTTCTTTCAATTTGTTAATTTCCGAAAAATCAACGCCGTTCGGAATGACTGAAATTTTTTCTTCCGGCGCTCCCAAGTTAAGCGCGCGATTTTTCAAAAAGTTGCTAATGGCCGTAATTTTATTTGGCGTTGTGTGGATTTTTTTCCAAAGCCAATGAGGAATTTTATTTTGTTTTGACGCATCGTCCAAATCCCCGCTTTGCAAAGTTAAAATTCTCGGGACTTTTGTCAGAAACGAACTTATCCACAGAGCAATTCCGGCATAGCTTTCCATAACCGCGTGCAACAAAACCGGCTTGTATTTCAAAACCGCGAACGGCGCGAACACCGGATAAATCCATTTATCAAATTTATTTCCAAACCCGACCCGATGGATTTCTATTCCGTTTTTGATTTCCTTATCCGGCAAATTCTTATCCAATTTGGCGGATACAATAACAAAGCGGTATCTCGCGGATAACCGCTCTGTAATTTCTTTCACAAACCTCTCGGCGCCGGACATAAACGGTTCGTAAAAGCAAGAAAAAATTATGATTGTTTTTTTATTTTCAGACATCTTGCAGTGAATTTATTGAACTGTTTCTTTATACCAATCGTAAGTAATTTTTAATCCTTCATCTAAAGATGTTTGAAGTTCATACCCGAGCAGTTCTTTCATTTCCGCGACATCCGGATTTCTATGTTTGATTTCAATTCCGCGTCCGGCAACAAAATCGGGCTTCAAAAAATCTTTGCCGGATAATTTAATAATCCGCTCCGCCAAATCCAAAATGGTTGTCGGAGTTCCCCGGCCGATATTCAAAGTTTTTCCGTTTGTTTTTTCGGTTAAAAGCGCGTGTATTGCCGCTAGAACATTATCTTTCACATAAACAAAATCGCGGGTCTGCGAACCGCCGTCAAACACTGTCGGGTTTTTTCCAACTAAAACTTGTTTAATGAAAATTCCAATAACAAAACCATAATCCGATGACTCCTGTCTTGGTCCATAAACATTGAAAAATCTTAATGAACAAGTGGGCAAATCATATTGTTTGAAATAATGATGCGCCAAACATTCACCGAATAATTTTGTTAAAGCATACGGGTCATGATTGCGGACATTAATATACGCTCCGGCTTTATCTTCTGGATTCATCGGTTCGCCATACACTTCGGAAGATGAGGAATACACGACTTTTTTCACGCCGAATTTTTTGGACAATTCAAAAATATTTTTTATGCCTTCCATGTCAACAAAAAAATCCAGCGGTTTTTCCGCCAATCTTTTCACGCCAACCATCGCGGCATAATGAAAAACATAGTCGGGTCTATAATTCTCAAAAATTTCTCTCAATTCTTTCGTATCTTCATTAACATCTATTTTTTTGAAAATTAAATTTTTAGGCATATTTTCTTCTTTTCCAGTGCTTAAATCATCCACGCAAATCACTTTCGCTCCCAATTCCAAAAGACGCTCGCAAAGATGCGAACCGATAAATCCGGCTCCGCCGGTCACTAATACTGTTTTACCCTGTAATTCTTCTAAATTTACCATAAATGTCTTGTAAAAATGATTAGATTATCCTATAATACAATAAATAAGGCGAAATTGCAATACTTTATTATATTCTGGATTCCCGCCTCCTGCCCGCAACGTCAGCAAGCCGACTTGCATGGCGGGCGCGGTCGCGGGAATGACAAATGAAATGAAGAAAATTTTATATATTATTACTCAATCCGAATTCGGCGGCGCCCCGCCCGAAATTCGAAGTTGTTAAGCTAAATTTGACTATTTTAAGCTCGGAACGCCTTCGGCTTCCTTAACAAGCGGGACTAATCAATATTATGGAAGAAATACGCAAAATGAAAAAAATTTTATATTTAATCACTCAATCAGAGCTTGGCGGCACCCAGCGTTATGTTTTTGATTTAGCTTCAAATTTAAAAGATAAGTACGAAATAGCAGTGGCAAGCGGACTTAACCGCCAAAGCGATAATTTGCTCGCTAAATGCGAGGAAATAGGCCTTAAAACACACGAATTTACCTACCTAATACGCGAAATTAGCCCCAAGAAGGACTATCTGGCTCTATTAGAGCTTTTAAGCTATTTAAAGCGGGAAAAGCCCGATATATTACATTTAAACAGCACAAAGGCGGGATGTTTGGGCGCAGTGGCGGCATGGCTTTGCAAAATCCAGACCGGCTGGAAAATTAAGGTTGTTTATACCGCCCACGGCTGGGTGTTTTTGGAACCGCTAAAAAACTCAAAACGGCTTGCTTACCTTTGGGCTGAAAAAATCGCCGGATATTTTCGCGATGCCACCATTGTTCTTTCGCAAAAAGAATGCGCCGAGGCATTGAAAAAACGCTTGGCAAAACCGGCAAAACTTTTTGTAATCCAGAACGGAATAAATTACGAGGCAATGTCTTTTTTCATTGAAAATAAATCCGTGAATATTTTGGGAAATTTGACAAAAATAAATTTAACTCCGGAAGATTTGATTATTGGAACCGTGGCCAATTTGTATCCAACCAAGGGTTTGGAATTCTTAATAGATGCCGCGCGCAAAGTTATCGGAAACAACCAATCCGCGACCAGCAACCGAAAAATTGTCTTTGTTGTCGTCGGCGAAGGTGAAGAACGAAAAAATCTGGAAGAGATGATAAAGAAAAATAATCTTGAAAATAATTTCTTTCTGGTTGGAACGATTCCCGCGGCCTACAAACTTCTTTTGGCTTTTGACACGATAGTTGTCCCGTCCGTCAAGGAAGGCATGCCCTATGCGATTCTGGAAGCAATGGCGGCCGAACGCGCCATCATCGCCACCGATGTCGGCGGAATTCCGGAAATGATTAAAAATGGGGAATCCGGAATTATCGTTGAACCGAAAAATCCGGACGCGCTCGCAAAACAAATTTTAGATTTGTGCAACAATTCGCTAAAACGAAAAGCGCTCGGCGAAGGAGCGCTTAGAAAACTTAAAGAAAATTACGGATTGCAAAAAATGATTTCTGAAACGGAAAAAATTTATTTGTAGCATCGCTTGACACTTACCCCCCCTTTCACTCATATCACTCAAAAAATCAAAAACCACTTTTAACACGATCGTTATTAATGTGTACATTTTATAAATTAAATATTTTCTTCAATTCATCTTCCCTGTTAACACTTTCAACTACCAGCGACCTCATATATTTATCCAAATTCATTTCTTTAAGAAGCCATGAAAAGGATTTTGGTAGTGGGTATGGCGTAACCCAGACGCTTAATTGCAATTGTTTTAAGCCAAGCTCTTTTAATTTTCGACGCAAAAAATCCCTTCGTTTTCTATATTTTTCGGGTATATCAAAAATCAAAACCCGCCACTTTTTATCCCATTTTTCGTCACCCAAACTAAATTTAATCAGCTCCGCTAAATTTTTTCCTTTTGAAGTAAGTTTAAAAAAATATTTGTTGGTTTTTTTGGAAATTTCCAAATACCGCTCCCTTTCCAAACGTTTTAAAGACCTGTAAATCGCCATGTAATTAACACCTTTATAATTTACACTTAAAATATCTACAGCGCCGGCTTTAGTTGTTTCCGCGACATGATTGTAAATCTCCAATAGCGCGTCTTTCACCTTTTCATTTTTTATAATAGGAAATCTAAAATATTTCATAGGACACTTTTAATACGATCGTTATAAATGTGTATTTTTCCATTTTCGTTTTGCGAGTTATAAGAAATATAAAAGTATGGCGTTAAAAACCTACACCGTTTACTCCTGATTTATTATCTCATTAACCTGCGCGGCATATTGCTCGCCAAAACTCAATGCTTGCCCGCGCATTTCTTCGGCTTTTGTCAAATTGCCGATTTTTTTATACGCGTTTGAAAAATTGGCATATTCAAACGGACCGGGATTCATATTTGAAACCGTTTTCAATAGCCAATCTACTCCCGCTTCGTCTTGTTTCAAAACATATGCCGGCAACACCATCATTGTTTCCGCTTTATTGCTAAGCGGAATTCCTGTTTTTCTCGCGAATTCCAATTCAGGATACGCTTTTTCCAAATTTCCGGCATACACATAACAAATTCCCAAAAACCACCGCACGTCGCGCGCCCCCGGCGCGAAACTTTTTGATTCTTCCAGCACTCGTACGGCTTCATTATAATTTTGCCGAACCAGCCAATAACGCGCCAAAGTAAAATAAATCTGCTGCCGTTTTGGACTTAATTCCAAAGCTTTATCTATCGCGACTTTTGCTTCATTAAAATAAAATTCCCGGCTTCCGCCTTCTTGCATTTGAGCCAATATCATATACCATTGCGCCAGATAATTCCATTGATAAACGTCCATCGGATGATTTTCCGCGTTGATTTTCAACGCCTCTATCGCCTTAAGACACAACGACTCTTTTTGTTCGTCAGACAAACTGCCAATCATGCCGATTAATTTTGCGTATTCATTTCTTGTTTCCTGCAAATACGGACTTTGGAGCATCATGGTTTTTTCAAATAATTTTAGCGAATCCACAACGCTGTATTGCGCTCCCTTCAGCGCGTCAATAGTCATTTTACTGCCTCTGATTTGCGTAATGTCGGTCGCATAAATAAATATCGCGCAAACCACAAAAATTAAACCCAGCAAAGAATATTTTTGCGTGTCGCTCAAACCGCTCAATAATTTTCTTTCCTCGTTTTTTCTTTCTTCTGCCGACATCGTATGTATAAATCCGAGAGAAAGATAAAACAACATCAACAATGTCAAAGTATCAAATACAAACAAATTCTGGATAAAATACGCGACGATTGCCGCGATAATAAGCACGCCCGAAGTTTCCGACATTTTCTTGCTTTTTATATTTTTCCAGACCAGATAAACCGCGCTCGCAAATATCAGCAGATAAGTTATCATGCCCAGAATTCCGCTTTGGTTCAGTGTGTCAAAAATAACATTATGAGCATGGTCCTGCCATGTCTCATAAGCGCCGAATTCCATGATTTTTGGCGGATAATTGGCATTAAAAGCGATATAATAATTATCCGGTCCCCAACCAAGCAAAGGACGCTGTTTCCATGCCTCAAAAGCCGTTTGCCAGTTTATAAGACGGGTTTGCCCGGTCATTGCCGAAACAGATATATCCAAAAGATTGGATATTAAGTAAGATTTTTTGAAGAAACTTTTATTGGTCCAGATCACGCCCCCTGAAATACCCAATAAAATCAAAATTGCCGCGCATATAACTTTTATCTTTTTTGATGAATGCAACAACGCAAAAGCGACTAAAATAAAAACCGCGCTGGCGCAAAAAGCCAAAAACACGCCTCTGGTTCCGGACAAATAAACCGAGACCAACCCTAAAATAAAACTGGCCAGCCAAAATAAATTAAAAGCATCTTTTTTGTTTTTTGATTCAAAAAAACACAAAGCGGAAATTAAAGAATGAAAAAGCATATATCCGCCGAAATATATGGAATTCCCGAGCGTGCTGTAAACACGGTCGGTTGGGGCAGCATGAAGAAAGCCGAAAAAATATTGATATATTCCCAAAATTCCGACAACCATGCTTACAAAAACGGAAACGCCGAAAAAATTTATCCAGTCCTTTTTTGTTTCAAAAACGCTTGAAGCCATTACAAAAAACGCGATCGCGTGTAGCAGTGTCCAGACGCCCATCATCCTTTCGTGATTGCTCCAAAAACTTCTGGACACATCAACGGAAAAAATCATTGCCAAAAAAACAATCGCGATATAAACCAAAACCGCCTTGATTACTAATGACCTCCGCGGAAAATATTTCGGAAAAAATAAAATTAAAGCTAGGAAAACCGCGAAAGATATTTCAATGACCGCCCTGAAAAACAATGTCTTGCCAAAAATAAAAGGAAAAAGAGTGAAAGAAGTGTATATGAGCGGAGTAAAAAGCGCCACATACAAACAGTATCTTAAAGTTGTCTTCAGATAATATTCCAAATTTGACATAGTTTTATAATCCTAAATTTTTAATAAAAATTTCCGCGTCTTCTCTAAACGACGGGTCAAGTTCCGCGGCTTTCAAAGCCGCGTCGCGCGCTTTTTCTTTTTCTCCGGTCTCGGCATAAACCGCGGACAATTGAGCGTAATATAACGCAACTCCACTATTTGATTTTATCAGCAATTCATAGAACAAAACAAGCTCGCTCCATCTTTTATCTTTTATATAAACCGCGGCAAAATCCTGAACCTCTTCGCCTGTTAACTGCAAATGTCCCAGTTTAATCGCGTCTATTGCTTCTTTCAGCGCTTCTTCATTTTGTCCGGCATTGAGCAGGCCCAATCCCAACCGCCAGTGGGACAGACCTACTTTTTCATCTAATTTTACGGCGGTCCGCAAAATTTTTACCGCTTCATCGTTTTTGCCTTCCAAAAATTTTGCCGAAGCATATTGAAAATATACCACATGCCTCTTGGGGCTTAATTCAAGCGCCTTTTCATATTCTTCATAAGCTAAATCATATCTTTCCGCGGCTGTGTATAAATTTCCCAAGAGAAAGTAATGCGAAAAATCGTATGGATGTTTTAAGGCATTATTTTTGATTTCTTTAATTGCCAGCGCGAGTAGCCGTTCTTTTTCCTCGACGGCTATCTTTTTTTCATTTGATGATAAATAAACCGCGTTGGCGAATTTTACGTCCGCCATTTCGCTATACGGATTCCATATTTGTTTTGATTTTCTGAAATAATCTTCCGCCAATGTATTGCTTATTCCGAACGCGCCCTGGCTTTTTAGCGCGAAATTGCTCGCGATTAATGGTTTAATATTCAAAAATACAATTCCCAGAAAAGAAAAACACAAAGACGCGTAAAATACCGGCGCAAAACCGTTTCTTGGCAGAACATTTTTTTTATCATCATCTTTTTTATTTTCCGGCGCTGACACAAGCGCCAATAATAAATAAAAAATTATCAGAACAACAAAAGAATCAAAGGCAAACAGATTCTGCGCGAAATACGCCAAAAAAAATCCGGCGAAAATATTTCTTTTGAATGACGTTTTTTCTTTGCCCAGCATCCAAAAAACCGCAAAAAATATCGCGAGATATGCTAGAAATCCCAATACTCCGGAATTGGCAAAAATTTCCAGAATCAAATTATGCGCCCTGTCGCTCCATGTTTCATAATAGGAATAATTCAAAAATTGCGGGTTGTAGAATTTATCATAAATCAAATCAAAATTTTCCGGCCCCCAGCCCAAAACCGGGTGTTCGGCAATTCCCTGCTTGGCAATATCCCAAAGCATAAAACGGGTCGCGATGGTGCCCTGAACCAACGGACTTTCCGCGATAAATTTTATTTTATTGGCAAAAAAAGATAAAAATATCATCGCGAAAAAAATGGCGGGCAGCGCGGAAGCGTAAAAAATCTTTTTCTGTTTTTCTTTTACGATAAAAAAATCGGACAAGAACAAAACAAGCATTAGTAGCGCCCCTGCCGCCAGACCGACTACCGCGCCTCTGGCGTCGGCGCAATATATCCCCCAAATACTTATAACAAAAAATAAAACTAAAATTACTTTGGACATCTTTTTTCCCGGAACCGCCAACAAATATAAATTCAAAAAGATATGCGGCAAAATATACGCGCTCAAAACAATTGAATTGCCTAAAAAAGAAAAAGGTCGTCCCGGGTTAATTCCGCTGATAAAGACGGCGAAACTCGGAAAATAATATTCCAGAACAGCCGCTGCGGAAATGAAAAAACAAACGACGGAAGAAAAACACACCAGCCGTTTTTTATTTTTATTTATGATAAAAAGCGAACGCAAAATCAAAAAGAAAAGCAATAAATGAATCATTGTAAAAATTCCGGTCATTCTTTGCTCGTATCCCCAAAAACTTTTTGGAAAATCATATCCAAAAATCGCGGAAACCAACAAAACCGCCAAAAAAGAGAAAACCGCCAGATTGATAAAATCCGTCCTTGGTCGGTATTTTGGAAATCGTGAAATCAACAAAACCCAAAATGGCGTTAAAAATTCAACAATTATCTGAAAAAAAATCGCTTTGTCAAAACTGTACGGGTATAAAACCGGAAATTTTACAACCGGCGAAAAAAGCGCTAGACAAACGCCTGCGAATAGCAAACCCGATAAAAATTTTTCCGAAATCAGTTTCATAAATTATTTTCAAGCATTTTTATGAATAATTCCGCTTCGGTTTTATAATTTGAATCAATTAATGCGGCGCGCTCCGCGGCTTCAATCGCCTTTTCTTTCTCGCCTCTTTCAGCGTAAATGGCGGCGATTTTGGCGCAAAAATCAGCTCTTGGCGCCACCGCCATACTCCATTTCTTAAATACAAATTCTTCATAAATCTTAATCATTTCTTCATAATCATTTATCCTCATCAGGGCTTCGGTTAACAGTTCAATATCGTCCGCGGTTCTCGGAGCATGGCCGTATTTCCGCGCCAATCTTATTTCTTCATATCCCCGCTCTTCGTTGCCAATCGTCAAAAGCGCGATGCCAAGCGACCAATGCGTTATTCCGGATGACGGCTCAAGTTCCACCATTTTTTCAAACGCCTCCACGGATTTATCAAATTCCTTATTTAAAAAATACATCCGTCCGATGCTGTAATAAAATTGTTGCCTTTGCGGGGACATAGAAAGGGCTTTATCCAAATTTTCTTTTGCCTTGGAAAAATAATTTATTGGGTCGTATTTTATCATTTCCGTGTAAATCCGGCCAAGCAAAAAATAATATTGCGCGTAATCCGGATGTTCCAAAATATTTTCTTCCATCGCGTTTTCCGCTTTTTTCAGTATTTTTTCCGCCAACGCGCCGTCCGCGTTTCCGTCTTCCAGCAGTTGTAAAACCTGTTTGGACAAATCCACCCGCGTCTCTTCCTTATACGGGGTCCATAATTTTAACGCGTTTTCAAATTTATCCAACCTTTTTTCAATGGACGGTTCCGATAAATTATTCCCCTTCATCGCCTCAACACCCGCTTTATATATTTTCCAGTTCAAATTAAATAAAACCAACGATATTAAAATAAAAATCAACAACATCCCGCCTATTTTCTTATTTTCCCCGACTGCCGCCGTTTCATTTTTTTCAAGACCGTTCACGAAAGCCAAGCACGCGAAAAACAACATTGTGGCGCTCGCGTCGTCAAAAGCAAATAAATTCTGCAAAAAATAAACCGTGAAAACCGCTGTAAAAATTATCGCGACATTTCCGTTAATTTCTTTTCTGAAAAAACTCTTCCATAAAACAAACAAGGCGGCCGCGAACAATGACAAATACGACAAAATCCCGAAAATTCCGCTATTCGTCAGATGGTCAAACAAAACATTGTGCGCCTTGTCAAACCATGTTTCATACAAAGAATATTTTATTAAAACCGGATTATAATGTTTGCTGAAAGCGACCACAAAATTATTCGGTCCCCAGCCGAACGCCGGATAATCTTTCCATGCTTCATAAGCTATTTTCCAGGTAATCAAACGCGTTGATGCCGTGCCCTCGCTTAAAGAAATCTGGCTTAAACGGTTAATGCCGGGAATCTTGCGGACAAATTCGGCGTCCTTGTTTAATACAATAATAATTCCCATCGCGACCGACAATAAAATTAAACATACTGCGGCAATTTTATATTTTTTTTCTTTTGACAAAAATATAAAACCAAACAATAATACCAAAAATCCGCCCGCAACCGCCACCAGCGCGCCGCGGGTTTCCGTTAAAAATAAAGTCAGAAAAATTAAACCGGCGGGCAAAGCATACAAAAATCTTTTTTTATCCGCTGAATCAAAAAACAAAAAGATTGAAAAAAATAAATTTAACGACAAATAACCGGCAAGAAATATCGGATTTCCGATTGTTCCGCTAATACGTCCGGTTTCAGCAATCCCCCACAACGTTATAATGCCCGCCCTTTGCGCCAATGCCACAACGCAAGTTAATATGCCGGCAATAATTGAAACAAAGAAAATTCTTTTCCATTCTTCTTTTTTCTTAAAAACGCTCTGTAAAATAAAAAATAGCGCGAAATAATGCAATGTTATGAAAAGTCCATCCATTCTTTCCTCGTTTCCCCAAAAACTTTTATTAAAATCAATTCCCAACGCCGCCGAAATAAAAATCACCAGAAAATAAAACGACAAAAATGCGGCAAGCAAAGTTTTTTTTGGCCTGTATTTCGGAAAAAAATAAATCAACGCCAGCCATGCGCCAAACAAAACTCCGACAATTGCCTGAATAAACAATCCTCTGCCAAAACTAAAAGGAAAAATCGTGCTGGGAGTCGCGACAAGCGGCGCGAACAAGAGCAAATAAACTCCGGCGCGCAAAATTTTGATTAATTTTTGTTCTAAATTTATGATTTTCATTTCTTTAATAAATTGATAAAATTTATCGCCGCTTGTTCCAAAGACGGGTCATAATTAACCGCTTCTTCCGCGGTTCTGATTGCCTCTTCAATTTTTCCGGCTTTGGCGTATGTCGCCGCGAGGCGCGTTAATAAAAGGGCTATTTCTTCAACAGGACGTTTCTCGCTTATGGCCGTTTTTAAGACGCCATCGTATAAATCAATAATTTTATCAAACTGCTCTCTTTCTTCCCACATAGATGCCAGTAAATCCACGTTGGACGAAAATGTCAGGGCGTATCCGCCCAAAGACAAGGATTTTTCCATTTCCGCCAAACCGCCATCTTTATCCCCCGCTACGGCTTTTGCCAAACCATAATACCAAAATATCTCATCCGAAGCCGGATTTTTTTGCGATAATTTTTCCAGAATTTCAACCGCTCCGTCCGCGTCTCCTCTCGTCAACCGCATTTGCGCCCACGCCAGCCCGACCGCCTGTCTGTCCGGATTTTCCGCGTCCAATTCTTTAAAAGATTGTTCGGACTCGTCAAAATATTTTTTATCCGCGTATTGTCCCATCATGCTTTGAATTTGCGCGAACCTATGTTTGTAGGCGTATGTGTTCGGATGTTTCAGGTTGCTTTCTTTCATTTTTTCATATAAAACCAACAAAACACCCAAATCCGTTGATGGGTTGAACTGTCCGGTCGCTTCGTATTTAAAAACATTATTGGCGATAAGCACCCGTATTTCATCTTCAAATACCGACCTTGCCTCCAGCGCTTTTTGCGCGGACGCGCTCCAATTTTCTTTTACAATCACCTGTTCTCTGTTGGTTATCAATTCGTTTGTTATGGATTTTGACGTAAAATAACTTGCCCAAAGCGGCTTTATTGTTCCAAACCAAGACAAGATAACAATCAAAATAAAAAACAAATAAATCGCCAATTTCGGCATTTTTAATTTTTGCGCGCTTATTCCGCTGTTCATCTCGGAAACAAAAGCCATTGTTAAAAACAATAAAAGCAAAACATCGGTGGAATCAAATTCAAACAAATTCTGCCCAAAATAAGTCAGAAAAGAAAGAAGCAAAAAAACCGCTCCGAACTTTTTTATTTTTTCTTTCTTATGTATTTTAAAAATAGAAAACAATATAATAGCGAACAAGACCAGATAAACCGCGAGACCGAGTAGTCCCGAACCGGTCGCGACTTCAAGCAAGATGTTGTGCGGTTTATCACCGACCGTCTCATAAAAAGAAAAATTAATAAATTCGGGGTTATAAAATTTATCAAAGACCCTGTCGTAATTTTCCGTCCCATAACCCAATAAAAATGTTTTAACGTTGTCTGTCCAGCCGTTTAGCGCGACTTGCCAGTTTAACAAACGGGTTTCCGCGGTTTGCGCTCTTGAAATTTTCGTTAATAATTCGCCGTCGGACGCGGCAAACACGACAACAATAGCAACAGCGCTCAACGCAACAACAAATACTGTGGCTAATTTAATCGCTTTCTTTTTGGATAAAACGCCCATTAACACAAAAAAAACAGGGAAAGCGCAATCAAAAGAATAAATCGCTCCGCGCGTTCCGCTCCAAAATAAAGTTAAAATATTTAAACCGGTAATCAATCCAAATCCTAAAAGCGTTAAAATATTTTTTTTCTTAAATTCTTCAAAAATCACAAAAAATCCCAAAAATATGCTGAATAAAATATAACTTGCGAAAGGTATGGGGTTTCCCAAAAGGCCGGAAACGCGGCCGAATTCCAACGTTTCCCACCATCCGAACGGCGACAGCCCAAACCATTCAACAACCGCCGCGGCTGAAACAATTAAACTCGTCAGCAAAGAAATTTTAAATAGTTTAATCCAGTCCTTTTTTTCCTTAAAAAACTGCGTTAAAAGATGAAAAAAAATAAAGAAATTAATCCAGGTAAAATTGCCGCCCATCCTTGAATGGGTTCCCCAAAAACTCTTTTCAATATTTATCCCGAGAAACCCCGCAATAATTCTAATTGCCAGATAAGCGGATAATGCCCAAAAAATAATCGTAAATTTCGGTTTATCCGCCCGGCCTTTCGCGATTAAAACCAGATATAACAAAAACGCCGCGCCGGTTAAAATTTGAAAAATAACGGACTTGCCATAATGAGACGGATAAACCGTAAATGACGTATGCAACAACGGCGCCAAAATAGCCGCTTGAAGCAGGAATTTGATTAAATTTTCAATTTTTAAAAATTTAGGCAACTTCATATTTCAAGATTTACTTTACCATTATTTATGCTTTTTTTCAATCAACCACCGTTTGTCGTCCCGAGCGAAGCCACAGCGAAGCCGAGGGATCCTTTAGACAATCATTAAACCACACAACATCTTTAAGGGATTCCTCCACTTCGCGCCGTGGCGCTTCGGTCGGAAAGACAACAATTGCCCAATAACAAAACTCCCCGCAATACTGCGGGGAGTTTGTTTTAACCGACTGCCTTTAGCGCAACCGGATTAAATTTTTACCTTAGTAGGTAAGCGTATTTCCAGTAAGCGGTGTGCTTGGAACATCAGTATATGAATCGGTTGTTGAATCATCCGCGTCTTCATCCCATGTGATGTAGCCGGCAGCGAAACCTACTGAAAGGGTTTCGGTATCCGAACTATCCAAAGCCGCTGAAGTTGTGTTCAACACCACCCAAATTGACTGTGAAGTTCCGGCCGCGATATCAAGGTCAGTGAACTCCGCATCAGACCATACTTGGTCAAACGGATTTTCAAACGCGCACGCATTGCCTGTAGTGTAATCCGATGTTGCCAACCTGTTGGCTGTGGAATAAACCGAGCTCTTGTAAACTTCCAAGAGGGTATCCACATCGCTTTGTATGGAGAATCCTGATGCGTTGATATCCAAAGATAACGCTTTGATACGAGCCGAGTATCCGCCCGGAGATACGTTGCTGATTGTGAATTTAGCAACTGTATCCTGGCTTGATGCCGCGTGAACTCCGCTTGGCGCGTCAGACGCTTTGGCGACTGAAATCTTGCTCTTGAATATATCAAACGGATTTGCGATTGCATCGTGTTCGCTGTTGCCCAGGTTGCCATAATTAAGGTATTCACCTGTCAGCTGGGTGCCTGAATCCAAGCCCCAGGCCTGTATGGTGTTATCCGTATCTGTAATGGAACCGAAGTTGGCGCCATTCTTTTCTAGATAATCCACCTTAATCACCATCCGGTGTCTGGTTGAAGTGATGCTGAATCCGTCGTATGGAGTTACATCGGCTTTAACCGTAAGGGTCTTGCTTCCGCCCTTAGGAACTTCCAGATTCAAAGCGGTAAATGTGGCATAAGCGGTGTTTGACGCAACAGAGACAAATGACGAAACAGTGCCCAAAAGCGTGCTTCCATCATAAAGCCGGATATTGCGAAGCGCGCCGGTTGAATCATCCACATAGTAATTAGACATATCATCAGAGACCGAAAGTTGTGTGATTCTCGCGGCTTCGGTGGAGCTGGCGCTAAGCCGGAATTTTGCCATCGTAACTTCGGTTTCACCCATTGCCAATTGTCCGGCTATCGGAGAATCGGCTGCAACCGTAACCCTTAACGCGCCCTTTGTCGCGATGTAAATTTCTTGCAACGGGAGGGCAGAAGAAGGACCGGTGGCTGAAAGGCCGGAAACCAAACCTGTGGCTGTAATAGCATTTGCTTCCACAGAGAACGCGATATGCGCGACGCTGTCGTATGCTGTGTCTGTCAAAATATCCGCGTACACATCAACAACATATTGCGTGCCAGCCGGGATTGATAATGCCGGTGATGGCGAGAATGAATAGGTGCTGGTTGTTGAGTTTAATGTGCCTTTTGTAAGACCGATTTGCGTGCTATCATGCATTAATTTCAAATTCTGCATGGTGTCGTTTGCCGGATAGTTGTAATCCTGGAGCTGAATTTGCGTAACTTCCACGCCTTCGCCCGAACCGGCCGCGATAACAAATGAGCCAACTTTTACGTTCTTTCCGCCTTCAACACCGCTTGGGTTTGTAGCGCTCTTGTTGGCTAATCCCGGATTGATAGTTGTTGTGATTGTTCCGGTATTAACTGTAAGAGGATTGCCGTTTGACGCCGAAGAAGTGATTGAAGCGAGAGAAGTCATACCCTGGCCATTTGAGGTTGCGGTTGTTCCTTCTGTTGTAGCGCCGGCCGCGCCTTGGTTCAAAGCAATAGTAATGGTGGCATTTGCCGGAATGGCTGAACCGTCGCCTTCAACAAGGTCGGCGCGGACTTCCAATACTTTGGTCACGCCGGCAGGAATGATGAACGAATTTCCAAAATTGAAAACAGTATCATCGTCGCTTGACGCTGTGTTATCATCGGCCCAAGCGCTTTGCCCGTTGGCTTCTACCGCCGAATCGGAATCCAAATCGGTTGTTGTGCCGACTTGAACGCCATCAAGATAAAGTTTGCCATTGTTCAGATTCTGCTGGTCTTCGGAATAAGTTGTCGCGACACCCAAAGAGGTCAATTTAATATCCTCTCCGTTTGCCTTGAAATTGAATTTGGCAAGAACCGCGTTGGTTAAGCCCTTGGTAATATAACCGCTCGGAGAATCAGACGCTTTTGTAATGGTCAAAGTTCCGGTATTGATATTTGTGCCATCGCCTGTTTCCGGTTCAATCAAAGTGAAAGAATCCGTTTGATTCGTTTTCAGATAAACACCGTAATTTTTGTCCATTGCCACTGTGTCAGCCATCTTTTGGATGGTGAATTTGAACGCGCGGTTTGTCCCGCCGACAACATCGCCCTTGACTATCACTGTCTTTGTTTGTCCGGATGTAATCACATACGGATTCGCCACCATATCAAAAATTGCTTCTTTGGCGGAATTAAGCGATGTTACCGTGTTTCCAACCTGCACGCCGCCAACTTCCAATTTGATATTTTGCAAATCGCCTTGGGCAACTGTGCCGACAACGGTTAATTTAATATATTCCACCGCGACATCCCAGTTTGTGCCGGTCATATTGAATCTCCAGAGTTCTCTGTCTGTCACGCCCGGGTCAATTGTTGCCGGGAATGATGTTGCAGTATCAACATCAAATGTCGCCAGGTCGCTTACTGAAGCGCCGTTCATATAGTTGCCAACTATCGGGAACGCTCCATTGACTGCCGAAGCGTCAGACGTAATGTCTGTTGCCGCGTCAAGACCAAAACGGAATGTTTTTCCGGAAATTGATGTTTGGTTCGTCATATCCGCCTTGACTGTGATTTCCTTTGAACCGCCGGCCGGTACTGTGAAAAGTCCGGAAGCGTCATTAATGGTTACAATGCCGGAGCTGAAAGATGAACTGTCGCCAAGCCGTGTTTTTCCGTCATAAAGATAAACATTTGAAAAATCAGTATCAGCGGAAATGCCTGTTCTGCGCAATTTGACGGTTCTTACGGTTACCGAACCCTCATTTGAAGCGGTAAAGACAAACTTGGTGAATGGAGCTAAGGCCTGCGCGCCATCAGCAGATGTTGAATCCGTAACAACTGAATTTGTTACCGGTGTTCCGGATGAAAGGGCTACGGTTAATCTGCCGCCTGTTCCGCCGCCAGTCGCTAAACCTTTATCTACGTTAATTGATGTAGCGGCCGCTCCTGCGGACACTTTGTCAAAATCGCTCGCGGAAGCGATTTCCGCGCCGATTGTGTAGTTAGTAAAGAATGCGTCCGGCACATCGTCAATCATTGTATTCCAATTAGAACCATAAAGCGCGATTGCGATCGCTTCGGTTTTTACCCAACGAAGCGTGCCTTTCGCGTCTACGGCGTAGACCTTCGGGTCTGTTGTGATTTTAACCATTTTCGCGCCTGGTTTGTAAGTTACATTGCCGCCAATGGTAATAGCCGCAAGTTCGTCATCGGTAATTGTTTTTACCGAAGAAAAATCAGAATACCAGGTTTTATAGGTCTTTTCGTTCGGGAATACATATCTTTTACCGTCCGCGCCATAGTAATAAACCGCCGGTAAGCTTGCTTTAATAAGGTCGCCGGAGGCAACGGCCGCTTGCGCTGTTAAAGGCGCTAAGAATGCCGCCAAACCGATTGACCAAGCAATCGTGGTTACCACTACGCTTACGGTAAAGGCTTTTTTCCCTAATCGTAAAGCTTTAGTCATATTTAATTTAAATCTTGTATTTTGGTCAATATGAATAAAATTTATTTATATTGACTGTTATTTTATTCTACAAGATTCGCCCCAAAGGGGCCCGACCTTTTATAAACCTTGTAATTGTTATTAGTTAGTTAATTAGTGTTATTACCCCACCCAGTGGGATTCCCACTGGGTGGGAAATGTCATTAAAATTCAATCCGCATTGGGTCTTCTTCTTCTATCATTTGCAACCTGATTTCAAACGATTCTTCGGAGTCGTCAATTATTGTTTGCGTTGGCTTTACTACCACTATTTCTGTTGACGTGGCAACTTCTTCTGTCAATGCTACATTTTCTTCCAATGTACTGCTTGCGTTATTTTCCACAACGGCTGTTTCAACCGGCTCAACCGTGTTGGCAATTTTCTCCGCCTCAGTGTTCAATTCCACCATAGTGTTTGTTACCGCTTCGGTTGCTTCACTCGGCGCGACTTTTGCCAGGTCTTCCTTTATATTATCTATTTGTGTTTTGAAATTCGCCATTGCCAGCACCACCCTTGCCTCTTTTTTCGGATTCTCGCTTTGAATAATTTCTTTTGCTTCCGCGATTCTTCTACCGGCAAATTCCACTTTTAATTTTGTTCTTTCGGCTTCATCGGATTTTAACGCCACCTGTATTTTTTCAGTAGTGATTTTTACCGGAAAAAGAAAGTCCCCGGGCAAACTTTTAAGAGCGGCGCTTACTGTGGTAATGCTTCCGCCTAAAACCGACAGCACTATCATGCAGACAGTTGCCACGCGCACCGAAACCCAGTTCAATCCCATCCAATCGCGCGCAGCTCTGACCTTATCCCTAAAAATCATTTCACCGCTTATTTTATCTTCGTAGGCCTTGGATAAAATAAACGCGCGCATTTCCTTGCATGCGTTTCCTTCCATCCTAACAGCGCTGCCAAAATTTTGCAAGCTTTCTTTAATTTTTTTATTGGTAAATTTCATTTTGCTCGTTTAAAACTTTTTTTAACGCCTCGGTGGCGCGATGCGCGGTTACCCGCACATTGCCTTCAGGCATACCTGTAATTTCAGATATCTCGTTATTTGTAAGTTCGTCTATGAATTTTAAAATTAAAATTTCTTTATATTTGCCGTCAATCTTATCCATTGCCTTAAAAACCGCTTCGGATTCGCTTCTTACATTTATATTTTTTAAAACTTTTTCCGCTTTCGCGTCCGGTATAATTTCCAAAATTTCATCTGATGAGATTTCTTTTTCCGCCTTTTGTTTTCTGTAATAATCTATTACTAGATTTCTTCCTATTGAATAAAGGAGCGCGTTCAGATTTACAATTGGCTTATTCCGGCTTATGTGATTCCAACACTTCAAGAATGTTTCAGCTGTTAAGTCCTGGGCTTCTTCCTTGCTTCCCACCTTAAATAAAATAAACCGATAAATTCGGTCATTATATAAATCGTAAAGCTCTCCAAATGCTTCAGGGCTTTTAGTTATCCTCAGCTTCAGTAAAAGAATTTTCTCCTTTATAGCATTCATCTTTTATAACGTAAAATTATTGAATTTGTTACACTTAATCCTTCTTAAAATACGATTATATCATCAAAGTTGGTGCACGAATGGAAATATATGTATTAAAATTACCGTAAAAACTACCAAAGATAAATAATAATGTCAACCCCGCGCTTGTGTATAAAATCAATCCAATGGCAATGGGCACCTTTGACAATCCGTGTCAAAGGTGCCCATTGCCATTAAAAACAATTTGTTTTATAATATAATTGTCCAGACAAGTTTAGACAATTACTATAAATTATGACTAATATCATAAGAATTTCAATTTCCGAAGCGGCGCGGCTTTTTGGAATCAGCGAAAAAACAATCCGCCGGGCGATTAAAAAACAGGAAATAAGTTATATTGTTTCCGGGGGAAGATATAAAATAAGTTTTGAAGGACTTGTTAAATGGTCACAAAACAAAACCATAACCGCCGGCAAACTGTCCAAAAACGGCATCGGTCAATTTGTGGATAAATGGAAAATAAACAATACTTTATACTCGCCTCGCCCGCCGCGCGCGCAAGAACCGGAAAAACAAAATAGCCCCGATTAAAACGGGGCTATTTTTAACATTCAAGTATCAA
>CAZGDX010000009.1:20422-20980 GCA_964525225.1 uncultured Gammaproteobacteria bacterium | reverse complement strand
AATTCCTTCCGGATTAAAACTGGCGCAAATTCCGCTGATTTCCGGGCGGGATTCATTCAACGATGCCGCGAAAATCACGCTTTCCACCGCTTTTTTCAAATCCGGCGCGAACACGCGGTAATTTGATTCTTTGGTTATTTTTGGTATCAAAGGAAAATCCACTGCTGCCATTCCTTTGATTTTCGTCGCGAAACTCTTGCATTTCACACCCAAAAAACTTTCATTTCCGTCGCAATCAATGCGCTCATTCGGAAGAAGTGTGATGCAATCCGCGAAAAGTTTTGCCGGCACGGTGAATTCTCCATCCTCATCAACTTTTCCGCGCACCGCGCAACTGATTGCCATTTCCAAATTGGTGGTAATAAGTTTCAGCGCCTTATTTTCTATCTTTACAAGAACATTGTTTAAAATAGGGAGATTTATATTTTTCGTGGTAATGTGGCTTACGACCGTTAGACCTCTTGAAAGATTTTCTTTTGTGCATGAAAATTTCATATTATTCATCTCCCCCTTTTTATTTACTATTTAGTTGTATAATCGCTGTTTTATGTAATCCAT
>CAZGDX010000009.1:0-20412 GCA_964525225.1 uncultured Gammaproteobacteria bacterium | reverse complement strand
ATATCCTGTTGAAGTTTGGCATCGCTTTCCATCTCTTTCGTGATTTTTGAACAGGCGTGCATTGCCGTGGTGTGGTCGCGCCCGCCGATTTCTTTTCCAATGGACGGGAACGAATAGTCAAGTTCTTCCCGCATTAAATACATTATTATCTGACGCGGAAAAGACAACCGCTGTTCCCTGCTTTTACCGGTAACTTGTTCGGTGGTAATTCCGTAATAATTGGAAACGGTTTCTATAAGCTGGGTGGCGGTTATTGAACGCTTGGCGGCCGGAGCCGTGTTGTATCCGGACAAAATACTCCCGACCATATCTTTAGTTAAAGGAATATTCCTTATCTGCTGGTTGGCGATTACTTTATTGAGCGCGCCTTCCAGTTCGCGGATATTGTTTTGTATTTTTGAAGCTATTTCTATCAAAACCTCCCTGTCCACAAACACCTGTTTCTCTTTGCATTTTGTTTCTAAAATCGCAATTCTGGTTTCAAGACCCGGCAAAGAAATATCAGCGATTACCCCGCATTCAAACCGTGAACACATTCTATCTTCTATAATTCCCTGAAAAGCCCGGGGCGGGCGGTCGGAACTTAAAACGATTTGTTTGTCTTCCTGATAAAGAGCGTTGAATGTGTGAAAAAATTCTTCCGACATTTCCAGTTTTCCTATCATAAACTGAATATCATCCACCAAAAGAATATCAACATTTCTGTATACATCTTTAAATTTTTTCATTTCTTTTGAACGGATGGCGTTGATGAAATCGTTGATGAATTGTTCACAGGTAATGTATAAAACTTTTTTATTATGATTTTTTACAAGAATTTCGTTCCCAATTGCCTGCGTTAAATGGGTTTTTCCCAAACCCACTCCGCCGTATATAAATAAAGGATTATATTTTTTCCCCGGATTATCCGCCACTGCTTGCGCCGCCGCGTGGGCAAATTCGTTTCCTTTTCCGACCACGAAAGTTTTAAAAGTGTATTTTGGGTTAAGCCCGAATTTATTCGTAATTTTTTCCATCTGATTCTGCGCCGGCATCTCTCTAACTTTTTCCACCGGTATTGTTTGCATTTTCTGTTCGGAAAAATTTTCGGAAAACTTTATGTCGTCAACTTTATAAGTTATTTCTTTTATTATCTGGCTGGAAATATTTTGGATAGTTTTTATAATAGTGGAATGATATTTTTTTTCAAGCCATGCTTTGACAAACGTATTTGGCACCGTTATAACCGCCCGGTTACTATCAAACACCGCAAGAGATGTCTGGCTAAACCAGGTTACAAAACTAGCTTTGCTTAATACAAGTTCTAATTCTCCGAGTACCGCCTGCCAAAGTTCATGATTAGTCATAAAGTTTTACAAAAGGTCTATCGCCAAATTATTTTGTTTGGCGCCAGACCCAAAAAGCATGGATTAAAAAACTACTATAAATATAACACAGGTTTGAAATTGTGTAAAAAACTGTGGAAAAGTCAAGAACAGTTGATAAATTGTGGATAATATGTGTATAATTATAAAAATAATAAAAACTAAAAAAATATTATCAACACCTAGTTTAATTAAACCGCCGAAAGTGGTATAATTAAATAAGAGATAATTTATATAAATTAATATTATGGCTACCAAAAGAACCTACCAACCGAAAAAAAGAAGAAAAGTAAAAAAACACGGGTTCAGAAAAAGAATGAAAACCGCTGGCGGAAAAAAAGTATTAAAAGCAAGGAAGTTAAAAGGAAGAAAACGGCTGACTGTCAGCAGAAAAAAGAAATAAGAATAATAAACTGCGGGGCCAAAACTCCCGCAGTTTGCTATAATAGAATTATGCCCAGTAATACAACTTTCAGTTGTTCGGGCATTTTATCTTTTTAAATATATAATTTATTAATTGAGCAGTTTCGCGACTAAACAAAATTTAATCGCAAAGCATTTATTCTGAAAGTTGATATACTGGGTATGTTAGCCAAGAAATACCGGTTAAACAAAACCAAAGATATTGAAAAAGTTTACAAAAACGGCAATTCCCTGATTGCTAAAATTTTGGGTATAAAATTTATGGAAAACGGGTTGGATTATTCCCGTTTTACATTTGTGGTAAGCACCAAAATTCACAAAAAATCCACCAAAAGAAACTTAGCTAAACGGAGGATGCGCGAAGCCATAAGAACCAATATGAGCCGTATAAAACCGGGGGTTGATGTAATTTTTCTCGCGCGTCCGGGTATTATTGACGCTGAATACGGAGAAATAAAAGACAATATTTTTTACGTCTTAAAAAAAGCCGGCTTAATGACTACTACAGAAGTACCGAAATAACGGAATACTGAAAGACAAGGGTGACCCTTGACAATCCTGTCAAAAGTCACCCTTGTCTGATCCGCTACATAAAACTATATGCTAAAATTTTTCTTTAATATTTTCAAAATTTCCGCGATTGTGGCAATACGGATTTACCAAAAAACATTATCATTTGACCACGGATTATTATCCTATTTATACCCGCGCGGATTCTGTAGGTTTCATCCCACCTGCTCTGAATATGCCATCCAGGCGATAGAAAAATATGGAGTTATAAAGGGGGGGCTGAAAGCCGCTTGGCGGGTTGTCCGATGCAATCCGTATTCCAAAGGCGGCAATGACCCGGTTAACTAAAAACACTCCGACATCGTATCGGGGTGTTTTTAGTTTGTTTTTACTTTACCGGAGCCGGAACTTCCTGCGCCATAAACGGCTGAAACTGAATTGTGGTCGCGGTTAGCACACCTTCTTGACTTGCGCTTCCATTTGCCATAATACTGTCCCCAACTTTTAGATCGCCAATCTCACCTTCGACGGTCTTGATAACTTTTGTGGAATCCGAAAAATAAATTACCTTTGACCCGCCGTCGCGGAGCTTGATTGTGATGCTTTTATCGTCTTTTGCCGTTATCTCACCAGTTGCCATACCTGTTCCGCCTTGTCCGCCAACTTTTCCACCAAACTGCTGATTATTCATTCCTCTAGCGCCGGCTTTTAATGTGCCTCCAAAAGGACTTTTGCTTGATGAATATTTCATTCCTCCGTAAAACCCGCCACATCCGGCAAGCGCAAAAATAATTATTAACGGTAATATTTTCTTCATAATTTTTTGCTTTTGGCCACCAAGTATCCCAACTTAGCCGAACGGACTTTCGGGGAACCGTTCCCCCGCGGGGGAACGGTTCCCACCAAGTCGTAATACGCTGGTGGTATTAATTAGTTATTAGAAATTTATAAAATTATTCATATCTTAATGCCTCAATTGGATTAAATTTGGAAGCGCGACGCGCCGGATAATATCCAAAGACGATTCCGATAAGCGCGGAGACGCCGAATGCCAGTAGAACCGAAACTAAAGAAATACTGGTGGCAATTCCGCCGAATTTTGTTATACCCAAAGATACGAACCACCCCAACAGAACTCCAAGCACTCCGCCCAAGAATGTAAGCATTATAGATTCGGCCAAAAACTGAAAATTTATATCTTTTCTTTTTGCGCCGACCGCTTTTCTAAGCCCGATTTCCCGAGTTCTTTCGGTCACGGTTGTGAGCATCATATTCATAATTCCAATCCCGCCAACAAGCAAAGAAATCGCCGCGATTGAACCCAAAAGCATCGTAAAAGTACCGGTCACCGAGGACGCGGTGGCAATAATATCTGCCTGGTTCATGGTACTAAAATCGGCAAGTGTCGGATCGGTTATATTGTGGCGCTCGAGCAACAAATCGGTAATCTGCTGCTGTAATTCAGACATTGATTCTTGATCGTATGCCTGCACATTAATCGTGCTTACATAACTAGAGCCGGACAGATATTGCTGCGCGGTTTTAAGCGGAATAAAAATTTTGTCGTCTTGATTCTCCATTCCACTTCCGCCTTTTGCCGCAGTAACTCCGATAACTGTGAAGTTTATACTTTTAATGCGGATGGTTTTTCCTATCGGGTCAACTCCTTCGCCAAACAAATCTTCGGCCGTTGTCGGACCTAGCACCGCGACTTTTGATAAACTTTTTTCATTTTGGTCAGTAACAAACGATCCTATTCCGATTTCAATATTTTTTACTCCCGTGTATACCGAAGTTACGCCATAAACCGAAGTATTGGTGTTTGTTCCCTTGGCGGTAATTTGATAACGTCCAGAAACTTCCGGGGCAACATTTTTTACAAGCGGCAATTCTTCCTGAATTGCTTCCGCGTCGGCAAGAGTTAAAGTTTGCGCCGAACCTCGCCCTTGGCTCACCTGCATGCCAACACCCCGTTGCATTCCCGGCATTACCATAATCAAATTTGAACCCAACGATTCAATACTTGATTCAATCATGCCTTGCGCGCCCTGTCCGATTGAAATCATGGCAATAACCGAACCAATACCAATTACAATTCCAAGGATTGTAAGCCCTGAACGAGCTTTATTAGCAACCAACGCTGAATATGTTTCGTCGAATAAATCGGATATTTTCATAAGAATTATTTTTTCCTGTTTTTATAATCTTCCGTAATCTTTCCGTCGCGAATTTTAATTATACGGTCGGCATGTTCCGCCACATCGCTTTCATGAGTAATTAGAATAACTGTGTGTTTTTTCTCTCTGTTCAATCTTTGAAATGTATCGAGAACAACCTCGCCGGTTTTTGTATCCAAATTTCCGGTCGGTTCATCAGCTAGAATCAAAGACGGATTATTTACCAAAGCGCGGGCAATCGCCACCCGTTGCATCTGTCCGCCAGAAAGCTGGTTTGAAAGATGACTGTGTCTTTCTTCCTCTAACCCTGCATTCAGCAAAGCGATTCTTGCATATCCTTCTCTTTTCTCTTTGGGAATATCAGTATAAACAAGGGGCAATAAAACATTTCTAAGTACTGTCGCCCTCGGTAATAAATTAAAGGACTGAAAAACAAAACCAATTTTATTTTTTCTAATGTCCGCCAATTCATCATCGGAAAGTTTGGACACGTCTTGTCCATTCAATAAATATTCTCCGCTCGTAGGGACATCTAACGCGCCCAAAATATTCATCAGGGTTGATTTTCCCGAACCGGATGGTCCGACAATTGCCACAAATTCCCCTTCTTCTATTTTAAGAGACACATCTTTCAAAACAGATGTTTCTACCGTTCCCCGGCAATATGTTTTTGTTATGTTTTTACATTCAATCATAAATTAATTTCCGATTTTTGATTTATGATTTCAAATTTAAATCGCAAATCGGCAATCGTAAATCAGAAATTGCTTATCTTCCCATAAACATCATATTGCTACTGCCGGAAGATTTCACCGTGCCGGTTTTTGTCGTCCCGCCCATATTAAACAAACTCGTTCCTGAAGATGTTGTTGTTTTACTTGTAGATGCGCTAATAGTGCGGACAATGACTTGGTCGCCCTCTTTCAAACCACTGATAATTTCGGTATAGGAATCATTTGCCATGCCGATTTGCACTGTTTGTTGCGTATAAGAATCCAAGGCAATTCCGCTTGTATTAGACAAAAATTCATCAGGCACATTGACACTTGGAACTTCAACATAATAATTATTGCCAACGGATTTTACCGCTGAATTCGGAACTATCAAACAATCTGTTTTAACGTCTGTAATGATTATTGCCGAAACACTCATGCCCGGCTTAATACGGTCATCCTGAGTATCAAAAATAATTTTCGCGTCATAAGTTACAACTCCCTGCGAGACCGTTCCGAAAGTATCTACGTCGGCAATTTCCCCGGAAATTTCCAAGTCCTCTATGGCATCAAAAGTCAAATTTACTTTTTGACCAACTTTAACATTGGCAACATCAACTTCATTCAAAGAAATTTCAGCAATTCTTTGCTTGGTTATAAGAGTTGTAATAACAGTGCTCGCGGAGACAGAATCTCCTTTTTTAACCGTGACATTAGTCGCAATTCCATCAAAAGGAGCGTAAACATAATTATTCGCCAGCGCTTTTTGCGCGGCATAAAGTGAATCTTGTCTCTGTTGAATGGTTATTTGCTTAGCGCGGATAGTGGTACTATCTGCTCCGGATTTTAATTTGGCAACTGACAATTCCTTTTCGGCCAAACTTCTTTCCACGCTGGTAATGGAATCTTTGGTACTTTTTATTGATGTTTTTATAGATGAGAGATTAGAAATAATGCTGTTAATTTTTGTGGTATCGGTTTTAATCAATGACTGATGAGTTGCCATCAGCGCCGGAACATCTTTGTCGGATTGTACCAAAGTATCTTTTACATAGGATAAAAAATTATCAGTATTTTTGATAACTACTGCGATTTTTTTTGCGGTTTCATAAGTTTCATTAATTAAATTTTCCACTTCTGAAAGATCGGCAAACCTGTCGGTATTTTTATAATCTTGAAAATTCACATCATAAATACCGCGGGCGGTTTGATAACTGTCGCGAACGTTCCCTTCATACTGGCTGACAAGAAATTCATTGTATAATCTGACCATATCGGCATAAGCGGATAAATTACTTTTTGGTTTGCTTATGGTCTCTCCATAAATTATATTTTCCAAATCAGTCATAATTCCGGGCATATCAAAAAACACGCTAACAATGGAATTATAGCCGTCTTCATTTATCTTGATTAAATTATCTTCAGCTTTTTGTTTTGATTCTTTAAGCTGTATTAAAGAATTTTCCGCTTGGAGCAGAGTTAATTCATCTGTCGGACCAACTAATTCTTCCAAGTCCAATTTTGCGGTTTCCAAAGACGTTTGCGCGTTCCTTAAATTTATCAAGGCGTCGCTCGCGTCAGTGCTCGCGATCAATGTTCCGGATTTTATCTCCTGACCATTTTTCACATTCAAATAAACTAAATCCCCGCCGGACTTTGCTTTTAAATCAATCTGATTAGCGGCGGAAATTTGTCCGCTTCCGGAAATTGAAGTTATAAGAGTTCCCTTTTCAACCGTGGAAACAATATAATTTGCCGCAGCCGGTCGAATCACAATTTTGGTGACTCCAAAATATCCAGCAACCAAAATTGCAATTGATATTCCTCCGGTTAATAGTTTGTTTTTTAATATCTTTTTGAAAATTTGCATCATATAAATAATTTATCTTGCTCTAAAAATTCTAATAAATTTAGCTTCAATCTGTCCTTGATTATTAGGCGAACCAATAATAGTAATTTCATCGTCAATTTTCAAGTCAGATATTTTTACATCTTCTTTACGGTCAAAAATTGATATCCGTTCCGGGACGATTATCACTTTTTCCGCGCTATCCTTTCCTTTTATAATAATTGTATTACCGTCAATTTTTATAATTGTTCCGACTATGCCGTGCGGATTCAAAAATTCATTATCACGGAGCTCCGGCGGAAATGGAAGCCGGGACATAAAGCCCATCTTTTCCGGACCGCCAAAATTACGATTATAATTTTCGCTCCAACCAAAAGAAAAAGACGCTTTTTTATATCCCACAAAAACTCCGATTTGAAAAATAAGCAAAACGATGGCGATTATGCCAATGGTCGTAAGAACTGTTTTAAAAACCTGTGATTCAAAAAAGTTTTTTATTTTTTTAATGTCTATATTTATATTCATATATTTTATTTAACCGTTTGTAAAACTTGTAAGACGACTCTTTCTGAATAAATATTTTTCGCGAAGTATTTAATTGTCCGCAAAAATATATAAACGGAAGCAAAAAGAATCGCAAAATGGATTATCGGCAATGTTTCCAAAAGGGACATAAGGAAATCATCCCAAACCATAATAACCGCCTGAAAATCGGAAAAAACTAAAGAAAATATGTTAGCAAACCCCGACTGCCGTATCTCGGCTATGGTCCCGATTAACATTGGGATGAACACAAAGACCGAACCTAAAATTCCAACCGAAAAAAGAACGAATATTTTAATCCTCGCCTTTTTCTGTTCGTATTTTAACCGAACAAAAACCTTGTTTAAAAGTTCTGCCGGCGGTTCGATTTGATTAAGATTTTCTTCCATACTTCTAAGCTATAATACGAAAAAAGAGCGCATTTTGGTGCGCTCTTTTCTTGTTTTAGATTAATTCGGGTCTTTTTTAAGCAATTTTATAGCTCTAAAATACTTGCTTTTGACTGTATTTACGGATTCGTCCATAATTTCAGCAATACTCTTAAAAGTCATATCTTTTAAGCGTAAATTAACAATATTTCTATATTTTAAGGGCAACTTCATCACCGATTCTGCAATTATAGCCTCATTTTCCTTATATTCGGCTATTTCCGAAGCCAAAGGACGCTTGTCTGCGACTGTGTCAGCAATGGAGTTTCCATCAATTGTTTCAAACATTGAAAAAGGAATCGCTCTTTTCTTTTTTAAAGTATCAAGCGCGGTATTTTTAGCAATCGCAAAAATCCAGGATTTAAAGCTCTTTTCAGTATTAAATTTACTAATATTCTTCCAAATTTTAACAAAAACCTCTTGCGCAACATCTTCCGCGTCCGCCTGATTGTGGGTATAACCATAGGCCAGATTATAAACCGGCTTCAAATACCTTTTAACTAGAATTTCCAGCGACTTTTCGTCACCCTTGATATATTCGGAAATAAGTTGCGGGTCGGATTTAATATTTTCCATACTTCATACCATACCACTAAAATAAAACTTTTGCAATAGGGCATTCGAAAACTCCTTCGCAATTTGACATCAGTAATACATCTGTATTACAATATAAATATAAATAATTATTAAATAAAATATGAGACAAATATTAAGCTTATCTTTACCCCAAAAAGACAGTAAAGATATAAAATCTCTATCCAGACAACGAGGATTTAATTCCTTAAGCGGATATATTAAATATTTAATAGATTTGGATAGAGAATTAATTTCCGAAAAGAAACTTTTAAAATCAATAAACGAAGCGCGGAAAGAATATAAATCCGGTAAAACCATTAAAGCCAAGTCAATGTCGGAACTTTTATGATTATAAAAGATATACATTATTCTAAAAACTTCGCGAAAGAACTAAATAAACTACCGGAACAAATTATTCAGATGGCGATTAAAAAAGAAAAAACATTTAGAAAGAATCCCCTTCACCCATCCTTGCGCTTGCACGAACTTCATGGAAAATTTATGGGTATTTGGTCTATCACCATAACAAGTAATTACAGAATCTTATTTGAACGGATGAAAAATGGGGATATATTGTTTATCTCCATCGGCAAACATGATATTTATAAGTATCTATAAAACTAAAAACGGGCGTAAGCCCGTTTTTAGTTTTTGTTTTTTACTTCACCATTTTCCCTTTCAGCATTTCTATAACTTTTCTGTTTTTGAGAAGGGCTTTGATATAATCCGCGTATTCTTCGGAGCGGATTGTTTTTTGTTGTTCGGGATTTTCTTTATTTTCATTCATCATTTTTTCAACTTCTTCCGCCACTTCTTTATCACTCACCTCGACTTTTTCTTTATCTCCGATTTCCTTAATAATCAAACTCACTTTTATTCTTTTAACCGCTTGCGGAGTAAAATCCAGTTTTAATTGCGGAATGCTTTTATTGATATGCTTCAAATAATCTTCAAAATTCATTCCCTGGCGCGCGATATTGTGTTCAAGCTCATGAACCATCCTATCGGCTTCGCGGTTCAAAAGCACTTCCGGGATATCTTCAAAATTTGATTTTTCCACGATTTTTTCAAGCATTTCAATTTCCTGACGTTGCGCTTCTTTTTGTTCCATTTCGTTTTGAATATTCTTTTTTATCAGGTCGCGCAAATCGGCCATTGTTTTTTGCCCCAAACCGGCGGCGAATTTGTCGTCCATTTCCGGCGGAACCAATTCCCAAACGGAAAGGCATTTTACTTTATAATCAACTTCGGCTCCGGCAAGGTCTTTCTGATAATGTTCCGCCGGAAATTTTAACTTGAACTCCCGTGTCTCATCTTTTTTAATCCCCACGAGTTTATCGGCAAATCCCGGAACATAATACGGCTCCGACAAATAAACACTATGATTCTTTGCCGCGCCGCCCTCAATTACCACCCCGTTGCGCATTATTTCCATATCAATTACGACCTTATCTTCTTTCTTTGCTTCGCGGTCAACTTCTTTTTCTGCCATTTGCATTTTGACAATGTCGGTCAAAACTTTTTCCACTTCTTTCTCATCCGCGTTTATTTCTTTTCTCTTAATTTCAATTTTTTCAAGGTCGGCAATTTCCAAGACCTTCGGAATAACCGGAAGGGTAACTTTAAACGACACCGGATTGCCCGGAACAAGCTTCAAAAGTTCAAACTTCGGCTGGCCAATCGGTTCTATCTTTTCTTTTTCACACGCCTCGGCTAAAAATCTTCGCGCCGCCATCTCAAAAGCTGATTCATAAATTGCCGCTTCTCCAACACGCTGTTTTATCAAATCATAAGGCGCGTTTCCCGGACGGAAACCTTCTATTTTAACATCTTCGGAAATCTTCTTTGCCGCTTCCTTAAGATGCGGTTCAAATTCTTTTTCCGTAAGTTCTATTACAACTTCCACTTCGGATTTCGGAAGTTTTTTTGTATTGATATCCATAATTTTATGGTTATTTATAAATCCAGTTTAGTATAGCAAAAACTCCCTTGAAAGTCAAGATAAAATAAGGTAAGATGAGCTCATGACTTATTTTTTTATACTTGGAAAAAACACTAAGCTGTCAGCTTCTGAAATAGACGCCTGTTTTGGCGCGCAAGGAGAATTGTCATTTTTAACACCAAATGTTTTGTTATTGGAAACAAAAAACGATTTTGACGCGGTTTTGGCGATGAAACAGCTTGGCGGAACAATAAAAATCGGGGAAATTATTGGAAAGATTAAAAATATCTCCGAACTTTCGAAACTGGTTTCTGAAAAAATTGAAAATAATGAGGGAAAATTTTATTTTGGTATTTCTAATTATGCCGGATTAAACGAACAAGAAATAAGACGCGCGGCAATGGAAATTAAAAAAGAAATGAAAAAATCCGGGCCTGTGCGCTGGGTGGTGTCAAAAGAAAAAATATTATCTTCAGTCATTGTAAAAACAAATAAGCTTCTTCAAAATGGCGCGGAAATTTGTCTTTTTAATAATGGATTTATCGGCAAAACTTTAGCGGTTCAAGAGTTTGAAGAATATGAAGAGCGGGACTTTTCAAAACCGCAACGAAATATTTTGCGCGGAATGCTTCCGCCAAAACTCGCCAAAATAATGATAAATTTATCCGGCATAGAAAAAGACGGCATTATTTTGGACCCGTTTTGCGGAACTGGAACTGTCTTAATGGAAGCGCTGTCGCTTGGGTATAAAAACCTGTTTGGTTCTGATTTGGATTCAAAGGCGATAAAAGAAACCAAAGAAAATCTGGAATGGCTGGCAAAAAAAAATAACGAAAAATTAAATTACAATCTTTTTATTTCTCCGGCGGATAAAATCTCGGAAAAAATTAATAAAATCCAACCCCAAGGGGGCCCCTTCGGGGTTGACGCGATTATTACCGAACCTTATCTTGGACCGCTTTTGCGCGGAAACGAACCGGAAAATAAAATCCGCCGGACGATTTCTGAGCTTGAAGAAATTTATCTTAAGTCATTTGCGGACTGGAAAAAAATACTGAAAAAAAACTCGCGGGTCGTAATGATTTTTCCCATTTTCAGCATAAAAGACGGAAAATTCAATCTTCAAATTGAAGCGCAGATAAAAAAAATTGGATATAAAAAAGTAAAAACCGAAAACCTCATTTACGAACGCCCCGGCCAAAAAATCCTGCGCAGTATTGAGATTTTTGAAAGTTTATGATAAATAAACGATAGAACTTTTAAAACAAGCAGGAGAAGCAAATGGTGGAGGAACTAAGGTGTCCGAAATGCAAAAGAAATTCTTTATTTTTTTTTGAAAAAAATATTTTGTCAAAAGATAAGTACTACAAATGTTTTCAATGCGGGTTTATTGCCGTGCCGACCGGCATCAGGTGCCGGCGGTGTAAAAACGAAAAATATAATCTTCTTTTGGCAAAAGACGGAATTCTCTATTGCGTCACTTGCTGGTTTCATCCGTTATGTTCCGCCGACCGTCTCCAAGAAGCGGTTCAAAATCTAAGATCCGTATTGGCAAGAATCAAATAAATTAAAAATGAAGCGCGAAGCTTCGTTTTTTATTTTAAAATGCTCGGAGAGGGAGTCGAACCCTCAAATCCCTTGCGGGCCCAGGATTTTACCCCGCACCATGTAAGATGCGGGGTACCCAGCACCCTGCGTGGTGCGGGGTAAGTCCCAAAAATAAATATGCCGCGAAATTATCATCATAAAAATGCCGCCGGCGGGACTCGAACCCACAAGACATTGCTGTCAACAGATTTTAAGTCTGTCGTGTATACCAATTCCACCACGGCGGCATTTTTATGATGATAATTTCAAAGATTTTATCCCGAACCACGTAGGGTTCAGGGCGCTTCGCGAGTCCGTGCGTATGCCGATTCTTGTAGCGAAGCGGAAACCCTGCACCCTGCGTGGTGCGGGGCGACTTACGGCATATTTATTTTAACGACTCCAATAACATCATTTTTAAAGTTGATTTTCCCTTACTTATTTTAAATATCTTTCTCTTCTTATGGAATCTTCTTTTGATAGGAAAGATTCATAAAAAACCAATTTTATAGGTAACATTCTTCTTGTTGTCCATGTTTTTCCTTCTTTGTGGTTCCGTATTCTCCGCTTCAAATCGTCAGTTCTTCCAACATACAATCTATCTTCTCTGCCTCTTAAAACATAAACATAAAACATATTTTGCTCAAATATTATCATTTATTTTCGGAATAGTCAATTCTTTTTCAATCCTTTTATCGCCTTCAAAAATTCTTCAGCCGGCAAAGTATTTAAAATATCGGATTTTTTTGCCCATCCCCTGCGCGCCTGCGCTACCCCAAAATTCAGGAAAGACAAATGATTCGGCGAATGCGCGTCCGTATCAATTACAAGCTTAACGCCGGCTTCAACCGCTTTTCTGATATTTAAATCATTCAAATCCAATCTATCCGGAAAAGAATCTACCTCCAAAGCCACGCCGTATTTTTTTGCCGCTTTTATAATTTCATCCATATCCATTTCATAAGACGGGCGTTGTTTTATCACTCTGCCGGTTGGATGAAATAAAATATTTACGTATGGATTTTGCATTGCTTTTATTATGCGGGAAGTCATCTCGCTTTTTCCCATTTTAAAATTTGAATGCACCGCCACAGAGACCACATCCAATTTTTTTAGCGCGCTGTCGGCAATATCTAATTTTCCATTTTTTAAAATATTTATTTCCGCGCTTTTTAAAATTTTTATTCCTTTAATTTCTTTATTCAATCTGTCAATTTCTTTTCCTTGCCGCGTCAACTCTTTTTCATCCAGTCCGTGAGCTATGCCCAAATTTTTTGTGTGGTCGGTAATGGCAATATATTTCAAACCCATCTTTTTTGCCATCAGCGCCATCTCTTTTATGCTTGAAGTTCCATCGCTCCAGTTTGTCTGAACCTGCAAGTCGCCCTTTACCGAATTGTAAGGAATCAATTTTGGAAGTTTACCGGCAATTGACGCTTCTATTTCTCCGCTGTCAGTACGCAATTCCGGTTCAATATAATCCATACCCAATTTTTTGTAAATTTCTTCTTCAGTTTTTCCAGCAACCATTTTTTTTCCTTTCCAAAGTCCGTATTCGTTAAGTTTATATCCCTTTTTCTCGGCAATAATGCGGAGTTTAATGTTATGATTTTTATCTCCGGTAAAATATTGCAAAGCCGAACCATAATTTTCCGGATTTAAAACGCGGATATCCGCGTTTATTCCGTTTTTTAATCTGACGTTTGTTTTAGTATCTCCTTTTCCAAAAACCGTTTCCACTTCCGGAAGCGCGGCAAACGCTTCCATGACCTGGCGCGGTTTTTTTGCAGTTGCCAAAATATCAATATCGCCAATTGTTTCCTGCATTCTCCGCACCGAACCGGCGGCAACAACCTGATTAACGCCCGGAATTTTTTTTAAGGCCCGCTCAACGCGCTCCACAACCGGCAAAATATTTCCAAGCAAAAATCTGCCCTTTCCTTTTCTTAAAAAACCAATGCTTCTTAAAATATTTTCTTCGGTTTTTTCCCCGAAATTTTTTATTTTTTTTATCTTTCCGGATTTCGCGGCGCGTTCCAAGTTCTTTAAATTTTTTATGTTCAATTTTTTATATAAAACTTTTATGGTCTTCGGCCCAATACCCTGAATTGCCGTAAGTTCGTCCCATTTTACCGGAATTTTTTTCTTGAATTTTTCGTATTCCCCGAAAGTTCCGGTCTTTATTAAGGACTCTATGTGCTCCGCAATCGCCTCGCCAACACCCGGAATTTCTTGAAGCGCTTTTATTCCTCCTTTATTATAAATATCGGAAACATTTCCGTTTAATGCTTCAATGGATTCGGCGGCGCGCCTATAAGCCCGCGGTTTAAACTGGACATTTTCCATCTCGTAAAGCTCGGACATTTCGTACAGAATATTGGCGATTTCAAAATTAAATATTTTTTTTGGCATAATAATACAATACGGAAATTAAAGAAAAAATTATCATCAAATCAGCGATGTTAAAAAAAGAATAATTAAAAAAAGAAAAGTAATCTATAACGTATCCGTAATGCAGACGGTCAAAAATATTGCTTGCCGCGCCAAGAATTAAAATCTGCGGAATAAACCGGGGAATTTTTTTTATGGTTTCTCTTTTTAAATAAAACAAAATAAAAAATAAGATGACTATGGATAGTAAAACTATAATTTCAACCGGAATTTTTAATCCGAAAGCGGCGCCGAAATTTTTATAAAATTTGAAATAAAAAAATTTTGGAATTAAAACAGCCCCTTCATGTGAAACATAAGAAAGGGCTATTATTTTTAATATTCTGTCCGCTAAAAAAGCAAATACGCCGATTAAGTAAAACATATCTATCCCGCGCTTTTTATTTATTATATTTAATCCGGCAAGCGCTTCACACTTCTAAACTTAATCTTTTTTTACAAGCAACGCACGCTGAAGATGACGGGCGGGCTAAAAGGCGCTTGGGGTCTATTTCTTTTTTACAGTATTTGCATTTTCCATAAGTTCCGCGCTTAATTCTCGCAAGAGCGCTTTTAACATCTTGCAATTCTTTTTCCAAAGTTCTCTCCAATGTCAGATTATCGTTGTAAATTGCCACTTCCGTCGCATTATCCTCTTCACTTTCTCCAATATTCGGAAAATTTGTATCATAATCATCTTTGGCGCGCGGATTGGGTGTGGCAAAAGTTTTCAGTTTCTTTTCCAACCGGTCTTTTTCTTTTAATAATTTTTCCTCCATCTGTTTTAAGAATTTCTTATCCATAATATTTTGGTTAATTTACACTAACATTATAAAAGATAAAAGAAGAAGGGTCAAATTTAAGATTAAAAATTAACGTTCTATAAACTTAGTGATGGGGAGATAAAATAAAAGACGCGATGCTGCGTCATGGTTATATAAAAATATATAATAGATTTTGTGACGGCGTCGCGTCTTTGTGGAAGATTTTGGCTAGTTATGTGGTCGCCTATTTAAACTAAGATTATTTAATCCGAGCTTAAATAGGCGATCTACATAAAATCACGCCAAATATCTTATAAGAAAGAACTTACTCCTCTACCATCATTGAGGTAATTGTCTCGGATTTCATATTGATTATGAAATATAATTGAGATTTACCTAAATAGGGTTTTTATTTTTATTTTTTCTTTTATTTTTGTTTTTGACTTCAATTGGAAATTGAAGTTAGTAATCGATAATAGTAGAGAAGAGGAAAATATAATCCTTAAATTAAAAACCGATAAGAATTACACATCCCTGCATTTTTTAAAGACCTATTTATTGTTTTCTATAATCATTATAACATTTTTTTGAACTTTTGTCAAGTTTAAATTTAAAGCTATGTTAGAGCTAAAAGCAGATTATGTGGATAAATTATGTGGATAAGTGTGATAAAAAATAAATTTATTATTAGTACTTATTCAAAGTTATCCACAAAATTAGCACTTATACACAATTTGTGTGGATAAATATAAAGATCCACCTATTTAAGTGGATTTTTATATTTTTATCAGTAAACTTTAAGTTATCTTCTTCCACCACGCCTATCTCCGCGGTCTCTAAAACCGCCTCTTCGGTCATTTCTTGGCGGCCTATCCATCTTAGGAGTCGCCGGAAAACCTTGAGCTTGCTTTAAAGAAAGGTTAATTCTGCCTTTTTCATCTATTTCTGTAACTTTTACTGTTATTTCATCTCCAATATTTACAACATCTTCAACCCTTTCCACCCTATTTGGAGCTAATTCTGAAATATGAACTAAACCTTCCTGACCCGGTAAAATTTCAACAAATGCCCCAAAAGTCATAATTCTTGAAACTGTTCCTGTATAAATTTCTCCCGGCTGGACTTCGTGAGTTAATTTTTTAATCCATTCCACGGCCTTATCCAGCGAATCCTTATTTACCGCGCTTACAAATACTTTTCCATCCTGTTCAATATCAATTTCCGCGCCGGTTTTATCTATAATTTCATTTATAATCTTTCCTCCGGGACCGATAACATCGCGGATTTTATCAGGATTTATCATAACTGTTTCAACTCTTGGCGCATAAGGAGATAATTCTTTATTTGGTTCTGAGATTTGCTTATTCATTACTTCAAGCACATTTAATCTGCCTTCATAAGCCTGTTTTAATGTTTCTTCAACTATATCAAGGGATAATCCGTCTGTTTTTGTATCCAATTGAATTGCGGTTATGCCGTCAGTTGTGCCTGTAACTTTAAAATCCATTCCACCCTTGCCATCCTCCAAATCCTGTAAATCAGTAATAATTTTATAATCCCCATTTTCGTTTGTGGCAATTCCCATAGCAATACCTGCTACCGGCTTTCTTATCGGCACGCCAGCAGCCATCAGCGCGAGTGAAGAAGCACAAGTGGAAGCCATTGAAGATGAACCGTTTGAGCCCAAAACCTCCGAAACCACACGGATAGTATATGGAAATTCTTCTTTATTGGGCAAAACCGGCAATAACGCCTTTTCTGCCAATGCTCCGTGACCAATTTCCCGCCGTCCCGGACCTCTCAAACTTCCGACCTCGCCAACAGAATAAGGCGGAAAATTATAATGATGGAAATATCTCTTTTTTCCGCTGAATTCAACGCCTTCAATTTGCTGTTCATTTCCCGGAGCGCCCAAGGTAACAACAGAAAGAACTTGGGTCTCGCCTCTTTGAAAAAGAGATGAACCATGTGTGCGCGGAATTATATTAGTGTCTGCCGAAAGCGAACGAATTTCTTTCAAACCACGGCCGTCTACGCGTAAATCTTTTTCAATAATTGCGTCGGAAACAGCTTTTTCAATATATTTCCATACGTAATCAACTCCTATTTTTCTTTTTTCTTTTCCAATTTGTTCATTTTTAAGATGTTCATCCACCGCTAATTTCAAAACTTCGGCAATTTCAGTGCGCTCGGCTTTAGAAGCGCGCGGACTTCCAAAAATCATATTTGGAGCTTTTTCATCCAAAAACTTTTTAGTTTTTTCTATAATCAATTTTTTTTCTTCTCTTTCATTTAACTCTTCTTCCGAAGCCGGAGCATCTTCAAGAGGCATCTTTTGTTCGCCAATTTCTTCTTGAATTTTTAAAATAAAATTATATACTTCTTTGAAATGTTTTTGACCGAATTTTATGGCTTCAAACATTACATCTTCGGGAACTTCGCGGGATTCGGATTCTATCATTAAAACTTTTTCCGGAGTTCCGGCGACAATCAAATCCAAAATGCTTTTTTCACGAGCCGCAAAAGTTGGATTTAACACAAATTCCGGTTTTTTTCCTTCATCCGAAGAAGGGATAAGACCTACTCTTGCGCCAACAATCGGTCCGTTCCACGGTATTTTTGAAACAGATAATACGATTGACGCTCCAATTATTGCCGGAATATCGGAATCATTTTCCTGGTCAACGGAAAGCGGAGTCAAAATAACCTGAACATCATTTCTTGTTTCATCATTAAAAAGAGGCCTGATTGCCCGGTCAATCATTCTGCCGGTTAAAATAGCGTCATCGCTTGCCTTTCCTTCCCGTTTCATAAAGCGGGAACTTTTTATTTTCCCAGCCGCATAAAGTCGTTCTTCAAAATCGCAAGTTAAAGGAAAATAATCTATCGCCTCCCTTTTTGTATCTGATATAACAACAGTCGCCAAAACAACCGTGTCGCCATATTGAACAGTGCAAGACGCGCTTGCTTGATTAGCAAGGCGTCCGATTTCAACCTTAAGGGCTCTTCCGCCCCATTCTGTCTCAAATTTTTTAATAGACATAAAGTTTGTCTTTCTTTGACCTTCAAACTTTAGATGTATTTAAGAACATCTACCTGTTTGAAGACCAAATTAATTATTAAATTTACAAATATCTAATTTCTAAAAAATATCAAAATTTTATACTGCCATTCTTTTTCCTTTTCTGATTATCATTGATTTTCCTGAATTTTTTGGCTTAATTAAGTACTTCTCTTGACTTTCCGATAAATTTATAAAATCATCAGAAATTTCAACAAGCCGTAAAGATGCTGTTTCGCCAAAAGCGGCTATTTCCACAAAACAACCGCTATTTTTTAAATATTCAACCAATGGGCAAAAATCCCCATCTCCGGAAACTAAAACTACAACATCAACCTTTTTTGATAATTTTACAGCATCTATTGTGATTCCAACATCCCAATCTGCTTTTTTAGCTCCGCCAAAAAATTCCTGAAGGTCTTTTTCCCTGGTTTCAATACCTATTTTAGTCAAAGCATCAAAAAACGGCTTTTCTTCCCCGGTTTTTGTGCGTACAACATAAGCAATCGCCCGAACAAGCATTCTTTTTGCCAATACATCTTCTAAAACTTGACCAAAATTAACTCTGGAGCCGAATAAATTCCGCGCCGAATAATACATATTTTGCACATCTATTAAAACCGCCACTCTTTGTTCTTTGTGTTTCATCATAAAATATAACGCCAATACCACACTAATTTACACAAATAACACTAATTATTAGTGTGTGCGTATTCGTATAATTTCGCCATTCGTATACTTATTTAAGACCTAATTTTTCCTTGAGTTGTTTAAAACCTTTTGGGTCTTCATTTTCTAAATATTTTAATTTTTTACGTCTTTCGCTTATTTTTTTAAGCAAGCCCCGTCTTGAAGAAAAATCTTTTTTATGCATCTTTAAATGTTCCACCAAATCCTTAATTTCAGCCGATAAAATAGCTGTTTGAACCTGCGGAGAACCTGTATCTTTATCGTGGGTTCTGAATTTTTCTATAATTTTATCTTTTATTTTTTTATCCAACATAAATATTATTGACTAAAAAATTTAGCCGCGCGTAACCGAGAAACGGGAAATTTATCTAAAATTATCCGTATCCAAGAAAGCGTTAAAATAATTTATTATTGAATTATTATAACATAAAGCTAATTTAATTGCAAGCCCCACTACCAATCAGCCGATGATAAAAACAACTAAAACAAGATAGGATTTACTTATGTAAAATTTTTATAATCCGAATAAACTACAAAACATATAAAATTCCGTAATCTTAAACCTTATAAATATAACAATTATTATTTGTTATTTAAAATTTAACAAACTAATATCGACCAAAATATCGGCTAATTGATAGTGGGGCAAGTATACTATATATGTTATAATAATATTGTGCGACACTTATGAAGTTAAATAAACTCATAGAACAATTCATTATTTATCTTGAAATAGAAAAAGGATGCTCTGTAGAAACTATAAGAAATTATGATTTTTATCTTAATAGATTTTGCAATTGGATTAAAAATCCGGATATTTCTGAAATTACATTTAAAAATATTAAGGATTACCGCCTTTTTTTAAACCGTTTGATTAAAAAAGACAAAAATCAGCTTAAAAAAAATACGCAAAATTACCATTTAATAGCTCTGCGGTCGTTTTTTAAATATTTAATTAAACAAGATATCTCCTGTTTACCCCCAGACAAGATAGAATTAGCAAAAATACCGATGCGGCAAGTAGATTTTTTGGAAGGCCATGAACTTTTAAGATTGCTTGAGTCGCCAATTTTGGCTAAAACTAAAGAAAATAACTTAATAAAATATAGAGATAAAGCTATTTTGGAAGTTTTATTTTCAACAGGACTTCGCGTATCCGAACTTACCAATCTTAAGAAAGAAAACATAAATTTAGAAAAAACCGAATTTACAATAAGAGGCAAAGGAGGAAAACTACGCATTGTTTTTCTTTCCAACCAATCGCTTTATTGGCTAAAAAGATATTTTGACGAAAGAAAAGACACATCTCTTTGGCTTTTTATCCGCCATGACAGGGCTTTGAACACAAAAAAAAG
>CAZGDX010000008.1:0-21953 GCA_964525225.1 uncultured Gammaproteobacteria bacterium | reverse complement strand
TACTAAAAGGAGCGAGCAAAAATATGACAAAAACAACACAAAAAATACGCAAGGCGGTGATTCCGGTGGCCGGTTATGGCACAAGATTTTTGCCGGCAACCAAAGCAATGCCCAAAGAGATGCTTCCCGTAGTTGATAAACCAGTAATTCAATATATTGTTGAAGAAGCCGTAGCTTCGGGAATTGAAGATATAATCCTTGTAACCGGCGCTTCCAAACGCGCGGTGGAAGACCATTTTGATTACAATCTGGAACTTCAAAACTGGCTTCAGAAACAAGGTAAAAAAGAAGCCAAAAAAGAAATAGAAGAAATTGCCAATCTGGCGAACTTCATCTACATCCGCCAAAAAGGACCATATGGAAACGGCACTCCAATCTTAAATGCCCGGGAAATTATTGGCGATGAACCGTTCGCGGTTATTTGGGGCGACGACATGTTTGTCGGAGATAAAAAACCGCGCCTCAAACAATTGATAGAGGTATATGAAAAATACACCGACCCGGTGCTCACCGCCCTTAAGGTCTCAAAAGAAGACACAAAAAAATACGGGATTTTGGACGCGGTAAATATTGATAAAAACATTTTTGAAGTTAAAAACATCGTGGAAAAACCAGGCCCGGAAAAAGCTCCGTCCACACTTGCGTCATTGGGCGGATATATTTTAACTCCGGATATTTTTGACATCTTGGAAAAAACAAAACTCGGAAAAGACGGAGAACTTTGGCTTGTGGATGCCATTTTCGCGCTTTCCAAAAAACGTCCGATCTATGCCTGCGAAGTTAGAGGAAATTATTACGATGTCGGCTCAAAATTCGGTTGGCTAAAAGCGAATATAGATTTATCTCTGAACAGAAAAGACATGAATGGGCAGATTAAAAACTACTTAAAAGAGATTATAAAATAAATTTAAAAACTTTTGTCATCCCCGACCCGATCGGGGATCCAGTTCATTATTCTGGATTCCCGTTCGCCCCGAAGGGGGGCCTTGGGCTCGGGAATGACATCGGAGGAGTATGTTCAAATATAAAAAACTTTTTATTTTTTCACTTCTTACCGCGCTTGTGATGACATGCGGACTCGGCTGCCAATCTTCGGAAGATGCGAAAATAAAGGAGGCAACCGAACCAATAACCTTAAAATACTGGCGGGTTTTTGAAGGTAAAGATGCGTTTGACGATATAATAAACGCTTACCGCGCTTCGCATCCTTTTGTAAATTTTGAATATCGGAAACTCCGCTATGAAGAATACGAACAAGAACTTTTGGAAGCATTTGCCGAAGATAGAGGCCCGGATATTTTATCAATTCATAATACATGGGTTAATGAATACAAATCAAAACTCGCTCCCGCGCCGGAAAAAATCACGATGGCTTATCAAATATCAAGCGGCGGTTTTGGACAATCGGCAAAAATCGAATTAAGAACCAAACCAAGCATCACATTAAAACAACTCCGGGATAATTTTCCCGATGTTGTGGCGCAAGACATCGTTTTGACCGACTATGACGCAACCGCCAAAAAGAACGTGCAAAATATTTACGGACTTCCTCTTTCTCTGGACACATTGGTGATGTTTTATAATCGCGACTTATTAAACGCCGCTAAAATTCCGCAACCGCCGGATACTTGGCGCGATTTTCAGCAGGCAACCGCCAAACTCACAAAACAAGATAGAGATGGGAACATTACCCAATCCGGCGCGGCGCTTGGAACCAGCAATAATATTGAAAGATTTTTTGATATTTTATCGCTTTTAATGATGCAAAACGGAACAAAAATGACCGATGAAAGAGGAAATATCACTTTTGACAAAATGCCGTCCGAACTTTCCGGAAGAACAACTCCTCCGGGTCAAGAAGCGCTGATTTTTTATACTGACTTCGCGTCGCCGGCAAAAGAAGTTTATTCGTGGAACGAAACGATGCAAAATAATTTAACCGCCTTCACGCAAGGAAAAGTGGCATTTTTCTTCGGATATTCGTATCATCTTCCGACAATCCGGGCAAATGCTCCAAAACTTAACCTGGGAATTGCCAAAATGCCTCAAATTGAAGGCGCGCCGGAAATAAATTACGCCAATTACTGGTTTGAAGTTGTATCCAAAAAATCAAAAAATATAAACGCGGCTTGGGATTTTGTGCAATTTATGGCCGACGCGGCGCAGGTTTCAAAATATTTAAACAAAGCAAAACGGCCGGCCGCGCTCCGCGCCCTCATTGAAACACAACTAAACGACTTGGACCTCGGCACCTTTGCCGCGCAAACCTTAACTGCGGAAAGCTGGTACCGCGGGAACGATTCCAAAGGCGCGGAAGACGCGTTTGCGTCAATGATTACATCTGTTGTCAACAAGGAGGCGGAAATAAAAGACGCGATTGACCTGGCCGCGCGGAGAGTGGCGAATACATTAAGATAAAAAATTATCAATTATCAATTATCAATTTTAAATTTTAATTCGAGGTTAAAGTATAAAGGTCAAAATCTAAAACAAAACTTTATTCTGACATCTGTTTGAAACTTTAAACTTGAAAATTCGAATTTGATTTAAAATTTATAATTTAAAATTCGAATTTTACCAGCATTTATGTTTATTAATAAAAAATATCTCCTAATTCTTCTCTGCTCTCTATTTTTAATATTGCCTTCTATAACATTTGCCGTTGGTTTGCCTCAAATTCTTCCCGATTGCGCCAAAACCGGAAATTGCACCCTGAATGATATTACCGGAATGCTTGGAAATGCGGCCAGATGGCTTTTCGGAATCGTCGGTTCTATCGCCCTTTTGGTATTTATGTGGGGCGGATTTACGTGGATGACATCAATGGGCGATTCCGGAAAAGTTAAAAAAGGAAAAGATATGATGGTTGGCGCCGTTATCGGAATTGTTATAATGTTTGCCGCGCAAGCGCTGGTAAATTTTGCCGTAAGCGCGATTGCTCCGCGCGCTGTCGGAAGTTCATGTGGGGATAACAAAATCTACGCCGACCGAGATGGAAGAATAGAGTGCCTGACCGAATGCGAAGTCCAGCACGAAACATGGTCTTGCCGGCTAGTACGGACGGTTACCGGAGAAACTGAAGAAGAACGCCAGACACAAGCCACAGCCGCCGGATGCGAAATCGGCCTTTGCCCAGGCGCCGCGAATATTGTCTGCTGCCCGCCGGGAGGAAGAACGCAATAACGAAATTTTCAAACTTTCCGCTGTCGAACAAAATATTTTTAAAATTTGATAATTGAAAATTCGGATTTGATTTAAAATTGATAATTTAAAATTGAAAATTAATTTACACTATGTCCAAAAAACTTTTTATTTTTTCTTTAATATTTTTTCTTGCTTCAACCGGAATTTTGTTTTTTGCAAATTTTGCGCTGGCGGGAAATATACGCGGAGATTGCTATTGCATGGATTGTTCCGAAATCGGAAGTGGAAAATCGGCAGCAGTCGCGGATAGTATTGTTGAAGCAGCTACCCGCAGCGAACTGGAAAGCAGGTGCAGAACAAGCTGTCCAACAATGACATCGCCGGCTCCATATTGTCTGCAAAACGTATCCTGCGTCATCACCGGAGAAACAATAAATTCTTCCGGTGTCTGCACCGCTCCGACCACATCAGGAAGCGCGTCTGAAACTAAAACTTCCGAAAGCAAAACCGAAGGCGTTAAGGCCATTTCCCTCCCCAATCCGCTTGGCACCACGGATATCCGCGTAATAATTGGCCGGATTATAAAGGCGGTGATGGGCATAATCGGTTCAATCGCCCTTGCGCTGTTTATGTATGGAGGATTTTTATGGATGACTGCTGCTGGCGACCCGGCTAAAGTTAAAAAAGGACAACAAACCATAATCGCGGCAACAATCGGCTTGGCGATAATTTTCTTATCTTATACTTTGGTAAATTTTGTCCTGTCTTCGCTTACAGGTTTGGGTGAAGAAACGGAACAGGAAGAGTAATTTTTGTCATCCCGAATGAAGCCGCGGCGGAACCGAAGGACCCTTTAAGGATTGTCGAAGCGATTCCTCCGCTCTCCGCCAGCTGGCGGATCGGTCGGAATGACAAAAAAGATTAAAAATTTACTTTGGGGCGTCGGGTATTCCTCCTTGGTCATTGCGGCACACCGCGGTCAACGGAGTAATACCCGACGCCTTTTTATCTGGGGATATTTTTATTATTTTTGTATTCATATTTTTTTTATTGTGTTATAATAATAGAAAGGTCGTTTAAAAAATAAAATCTTTAATAAAAGATATGAAAAAAATATTATTAAAGAAATTAGTTTCTCTCGCAATGATTGTCTTCGCGATTCTTCCATGTTTCGCCCTTGCGCAAGGAACTAATTTATACATTAATGAACTTGGTGATTCAATCGGTCTGGGCACTCAAGATATCCGCCTGACAATCGCCAGCATCTTAAACGTGGCTCTTGGACTGCTGGGAATTATCGCGATTGTAATAATAATTTATTCCGGTTTTGTATGGATGACCGCCGGCGGAAATGATGATAAAATAAAACAAGCAAAAAAAATGCTCACAAATGGACTGGTCGGTTTAATTGTGATTATCACTTCTTACGCAATCGCGCGGTTTGTACTGAACGCGCTTATTGCGGCCACCAGCGCCTGACGGAATTTCAGATTTAAGATTTCAGATTGCAAATTTTAAACCCTCCATATCTTTCTTTTAATATCACAAAGATATGAGGGGCCATAAAATTTACAAATCAAAATATATGTTTCTTAATAAAAAATTATTCGCCGTTTTTTTGTTTTTAGGTCTTTTGGTTTTCTCATTTTCTACCCCTGCCCTTGCTCAATACGGACTTGAAGAAACCGCCAAAGCAGCGGATTTATCCACAGAAAGCGGGGATTTGCCATCTGCTATTGGAAGTTTCATAAGCATAGCCCTAGGCGTTCTTGGCGTTATTTTCCTTTGTCTGATGCTTTACGCCGGCTGGCTATGGATGACCGCGATGGGTGACAATAAAAAAGTTCAAACAGCAAAGGACTTAATAATTGCCGCGGTTTCCGGTATAATAGTAATAGTCCTGGCTTATGCCGTAACCAGCTTTGTTCTGGACAAGCTTTCAAGAGTTGGTAATACAGCAACAGAAGAAACTGCAGATTAATATGGTGTCGGGTATCACGCCGTTGACCGCGGTTTGCCGCAAAGACCAAGGCGGGATACCCGACACCATAAAGTTGGCCAATAAAAATTTTAACAATTAATTAACCCTCTTCGTTTTTTCGTGCACAAAAAATGAGGAGAAATCAAATAAATTATGAAAAAATTTATTTTACCGTTAGCGATTATTGCGGTATTATTCGCAATGGCCATCAGCGTCTCGCCGGCAATGGCGCAAGGCCTTGAAGGCGCGTTAGAAAGCTTGGGAACCCTGCAAAGTGAATCCGGATTGCCGGAAGGGGACCTGTATCAAACAGTCGGGGGAATAATCAACATCATCCTCGGGCTTATTGGTTTGATTCTCGTGGTTTTAATTATTTATGCCGGTTTCCTCTGGATGACAGCGCAAGGCGATTCCAAAAAAGTTGACCAGGCCAAAGATATCATTAAAAATGCAATCATTGGCATTCTTGTTACATTGCTTGCCTACGGCATAGCGCAATTCGTACTCACCGCGTTAACAGAATCTTTGGGAGGATAAGTATAAAATAAAACCAATATTAAAATTCCCCGCTCAAAAAGCGGGGATTTTATTTTTATAAAATAATCTGTACCATCTGCGAATATAATCTGCGACAAAAAAACAGATCGCCGCCAGGCATGGCAACGGCGATCTCTTGAATGCAGAATGTAGAATGATGAATTTGGAATGGTTATGTCATCCTGAACCGGAGTGAAGGATCTCATACCTTTCTTGATTGGTGTGAGATTCCTCGCTATGCTCGGAACGACGTAGCGTAATTCTGCATTCATAATTCTTAATTCTGAATTTTACTCATCCTCACTTCATCCTCTTCTTGAAATAATCAACCCATTGAATTTTCAGCGGGCTCGCGCCGTAAAGCGCGCCAAGGTACAGTCCCAAATAACTTCCAAAAACCAACATTTCCATACCTTGGGATATTTTATCTTTTGATTTTAGTTTATAGCTCGCGAATTCCACTCCGTTCATTTTCACCACTTCTTTTGTAATTTCATACCGTTTTACAGTTCTTTTATTATATAAATTGGATTCAAAAAACAAGAAGAACATATTCTTTTTTAGCCCTTTTGGATTTTCAAGACCCTCCAACAAATGATGATTCAGTTCCGGAAGTTCAAAATAACTTGCGAAAGTTTTAGCGGTTTCGTGGATTTGATTTTGCAGAGCGTGAAGATTTCCGGTTAAAAATTCCGACCCCACAAGAACAGGAAATTTTTCATATAATTTCAAAGCGATCTTCTTTGCCGCGTTTTTACTCGCAGGGACATTAGCTCCGAATGCTTTAGCAAATTTTTGAAGCGTCGAAATCGCTTTTTTTGTTTCCGCTTTGCCAAAATCCGCCAAACCAAGTTTGCTTAAAATTCCGATAATTCCAAAAACCGCAAACCCCAAACCCATTCTTGGCGCGCCCGAAGGATTAAATTCAGCGCTGAAAACACAAGACGGGATATTGTTTCTCTTCGCTAATTCTAAAAGTTCTCCGCCTAAAGTTAAAACCGCCATTTTTGCCTTTTTAACTTTTGCTTCTTTAAAACAAGACAATACTTCTTCCGTTCCTCCAGAATAACTTGAAAGAATTACCAGTGATTCTTCGTTAACAAATTCCGGAAGCCCGTAATTATTGATAATAAAAACCGGGACTTTTATTCTGTCGCTTAAAAGTGAACGGGCAATATGCGCGCCCAATGCCGATCCGCCCATTCCGGCGACAACGATATTTTTTATTCCAACCAATTTTTCGGTAAACAAAAACGAAGCCGATTCAAAAGCGTTCAAACTCTGGTCCCCTAGCTTTAATATTGAGCTAATGACCATTTTATTTTCCTTGACGCTTAAAAATTTGGCTTCGTCTAATAATGTCATAGATGGCTGGCGTGAAAAATTATCCACACCTGCCATTATTTTACATCAATCGCTCCAACAGGGCAAGATTTTTTGGCAAGTTCCACGGTTTCCGGGGAATCGCCATTTTGATCTATTACCTCGGCCTTCATATCTTCGCCGATAGCGAAAACATTTTGCGCGATCGCAACACACGTGCCGCAACCGATGCATTTATTTTTATCAATTATGATTTCGGGCATAAAAAAATAAATTAAAAAATTATTTTTTATTTTTATAATCATTTATCGCCGCGCGCAATACCTGGTCGCCAAGAACCGAACAATGAATTTTTGCCGCCGGCAAACCTCCAAGACGTTTTAAAATATCTTGTGGAGTAATTTTTTCCGCCCGATTCAGGGTCATCCCGCCTTTTTCCAAAACCATTACCGAAAGCATTGAGGTGGATGCGATTGCCGAAGCGCATCCGTAGGTACGCCATTTTAAGTCCTTTATTTTTTCTGTTTTCTTATCAACTTTAATCCATATTTTCATCATATCTCCGCAAGCCGGGGAGCCGGCTATTCCAATACCATCAGCTTTATATTTTTTTTCTTCCGCTTCGGTCATTATATTTTTTGGACTAAAAAAATGCGACTTTACTTCATCACTGTAAAGCCAGGATTCTTTTCCTTTTTTTATATCTGCTGTTTTTTTCATATTATCTTATCACTGATATTTTCCGTAAATCTTCAATAATTTTTGGAAGTATTTTAATTACAAATTTTATATGTTCTTCTTTAGTATCTTTTCCAAGAGTAAAACGGATGCTTGAATGCGCTGTTTCATCGGTTTTTCCGAGAGCTTTAATCACATGCGACGGCTCAAGCGACCGCGACGTGCAAGCCGAACCGGTAGCTACGGAAACTCCGTACGAATCAAGATATAAAACTATCGCCTCGCCTTCCACCTTCGTAAAAGAAATATTTACATTATTCGGCAAACGGCGTTCTCTGCTTCCATTCAGTTCGGCGCCGGAAATGTTTTTCAAAATACCATCAATTAACTTTTCACGGAGAATTGTCAAGCGTTTATTTTCCGCGTCTTTATTTCTCTGCGCCAACGCCAATGCTTCGGAAAATCCAACAATCCCGGCCACATTTTCAGTTCCCGGACGCAATCCGCCTTCCTGACCTCCGCCATATATTAGCGGTTCAATTTTTACACCCGTTCTTTTATATAATATGCCAACTCCCTTGGGTCCATAAAGCTTGCTGCCATTCAAAGTCATTAAATCCACGCCCAATTCATTAACATCTATATCCAATACTCCGCCGGCTTGGCAGGCGTCGGTATGAATTAAAATATTTTTATTTTCTTTCTTAATGGCGCGAACAATTTCTTTTATCGGCTGAATTGTGCCGATTTCATTATTCGCATACATTATGGAAACTAAAAAAGTATCCGGTTGTATTTCTTTTATCACATTTTCAACGGAAATTATCCCATCTTTTCCTGGCTTCACGTAAGAAATTTTAAAACCGGATTTTTCCAAATATTCACAAGGATACAAAACCGCGTGATGTTCTATTTTTGATGTAATAATGTGTCCCCTTGCTTTTCGGGGGACGGGCCCCCGCTTTTCGGGGCCCCGTCCCCCGAAAGTTTCTTTAATTTTTGCTAACCCCAAAATCGCCAGATTGTCGCTCTCGGTTCCGCCGGATGTAAAAATAATTTCGCTTGTTTTGCAATTCAAAATACCGGCAACTTTTTCTCTTGCCTCTTCAACCGCGTCTTTTGCCTGTTTTCCAAACGAATGAAAACTTGAAGGATTTCCGTAAAATGCGCCGAAATACGGCTTCATTTTCAAAAAAACTTTTTCGTCCATCCGCGTAGTCGCGGCGTTGTCCAGATATATTTGCTTCTTCATACTATTATAATTTAGCAAAATTTACGGAAAAAATCTACTTTCCAATTCTCCTTTCTGTGCCGAGATATTTTCCAATTGCTTTTTCAAATTCTTTTTTATCAAATGCCGGCCAGAAAATATCGGTAAAATAAAGCTGGGATTCGGCAACATCAAACATTAAAAGTCCGGCTGACCAATGCGGTTCACCGCCAGTGCGAACTACTAAATCCACTGCCGGCAAATCGCGCGTCCAAAGATTTTCTTTAATCGTTTTTTCATCAATCTTTTTCGACGGAATTTTATTTTCCACGATTTTTTTCACCGCGCCAACCATCTCATCCACCCCGCTGTAAGCCATCAAAAAATTAAGATTGTAATTTTTATTATCTTTTGTTTTTTCAATAATTTTATAAATCGCTTTTTTCAAATTTTCCGGAAAAAATTCTTCCCACCTGCCAAGCACATTTATCCGCACTCCTCTTTCCATTATTTTCTTGTCTTTCAATAAATCGCTAAAATGTTTTAAAAAAAGTTTAAACAAAAATCCAACTTCTTTTTTATCTCTCTTCACAACATTGTTCACCGAGCATCCCCAAAAAGTGATGCAAGGAATTTCCATTTTCAACGCTTCGTCGGCAATATCTTTAAACCGCTTCGCGCCCTCGCGATGCCCAAAAAAAGCCGGCATTCCTCTTTCCTTAGCCCATCTCCTATTCCCATCCGGGACGAATACGATGTGATTGAGATTGTTCATATTTTTAAAATAATACCATAAACATAGATAAAAATCAATATACCCATTTACAAAAATTAAAAAATAGTATAAGATTGTTAAAGAAAATCCGCTTAGATTACGGGCCATTAGCTCATTTGGTAGAGCGCTTCCATGGCATGGAAGAGGTGAAGGGTTCGATTCCCTTATGGTCCATAATTTGAGTGTATTTTTTTATGAAAAAAGGATTTGATTATACAGGTATTACCGTCGTTTACTTTTGCCATGATGGCAACGGCAATATTTTAATGAACAAACGAAGTCAGAACTGTCGCGATGAACACGGTAAGTGGGATATCGGCGGAGGCGGTTTGGATTTCGGACTTACAGTTGAAGAAACCCTGAAAAAAGAAATAAAAGAAGAATATCGCGCAGATGTCATAAGCTATGAATTTTTGGGATTCCGCGACGTGCATCGCGAACACGAAGGGCAAAAAACCCATTGGGTTGCTTTGGATTTTAAGGTCTTAATAGACCCGAAAAATGTGGCAAACGGTGAACCGCACAAATTTGATGAAATCGGCTGGCACACACTTGATAATCTTCCAGAAAATATTCATTCCCAGTTTCCAAAATTTTTGGAATTATATAAAAATAAATTATAAAAAAATCTTCCACTTTTCGCGGAGGATTTTTTATTTTAAAACATCTCTGTCTGCCCCGAAGGGGAGCCGTTGGCTTTTCCTTCCGGCGCCGTGCCATCTTCTAAAAATAGCTTTATTTTTCCGTATTCTCCATCAAATCCGGGTTTGATTTCCAAAGTCCCCTCGCGCATTCTTTTAATGGCTTCGGCAACTTTTGGCGCGGAAATTTTTTCCAAATCTTCTATTGACGCGCGGAGCAAAACATTAAATTCACTCCCAAATTTATTCAATAATTTTCCGCATTCAGCGCGGACTTTTTTTGATTTGTCGCCATTTCCAAATGCCGAACCGATAATTTCCGCCAGCGGTATCAAACTCTTAAACGGGACCCTGTCTTTCGGCAATTCTTCCCTGTCCGCCAATTCTTCAACGCGGGAAAGCACGCCGATGGTCATTGGTTTTTTGCAGGACGGACAGATTCCTTTGTGTTTTGCCGTATCACGTGGGTGAAAACTTACACCGCAAAGACGATGGCCGTCAAAATGATATTTTCCCTCTTCCGGAAAAAATTCTATGGTATATAAAAACTTTGATTTGTCTTTTTCTTTTAAAATTCTTCTGATTTCCGAATAGGTTATATCTTCTAATTTTAAAAAATCAAAAACATTTGCTTCGCGCCCGAGTTTGTCCAAACTATGCGCGTCGGAATTGGAAAGTAATAAACAATTATCCAGATTTTTGAACCGCCAATTCATCGGCGGATCGCTTGATAAACCGGTTTCCACCGCATATATTTCCGGAGTTAGCTCGTCAAAACATTCTTCAAGCGTATCAAATCCGGATTCCGAACCAAAAACCGCAAACCACGGAGTCCAAACATGAGCCGGCGCCATTAAAATCCGGCTGTCAATTTCCAAAAGGGCTTGCAAAAGTTCTTTTGCCCCTATTCCCAAAATCGGCCGGCCGTCGGATTTCAGATTAAATTCTCTTTTTTCCAATTCTTTGATTATTTTTTCCGCTATTTCAATGCTCGGCGAAAAAATGCAAAGATGCACTCTTCGACACCTATCTCCTTTTTTATATATACAAGCAACTTCGGTAGTTAATAAAAATCTTGTTTCCGATGAATTGTCTTTCAGTTTATAAATTCCCTCACTTGCTTCGGCGAGTTCATTTTTAATTTCAGAAAACCATGCCGGATGAGTAAAATCTCCGGTGCCAATAAGATGAATTCCCTTAACTTCGCAGCGCTTGGCAATATTTCTGATTGTCAGTTCTTTAGAGCACGCGCGGGAATATTTTGAGTGTATATGCAAGTCTGAAATTATCTCCATACCACTTCATCTTATATAAAAAAATCCCGGCCGTCAAAGCCGGGGGAAATACCTATTCCTATTTTTCTACTTTTTCAATCAAACTCTCGCCAGCAATTTTTCCGATAATTGCTGTACCGCCCGTGATATCAATTTTTCCATTACGTCCTGTCAGATAAATACAAGTTCTGCCTACTCGAGATGGAATAGTAATTTTAATATCATCACCATCTTCAATTACCAATACATCTTCTCCACAAAACTTTTCAATCCTCATCTTTTTCCTCCAAATCAATTTCACTCATTTTATGTTCTGCTACATCATACAAACCCTTATCTTTGGCTTTCTTTATAGCCCGCTCTATTTCCTTATATCTCTTTTCATATCGCGCCCAATCTTTGTCCAACTTATTTAATTCATCTTGTGCAAACAGAGAGCCGGCATCAATTTCTCGCAATAACTCATATCTTTTCTCAATATAAATTTTCAATTTAGCGGCATAAACTTCCTTATCCATTTTTGCCTCCTGTTTTTTTATTTTAAAAAGTCCATTTAACACTAAATTGCGCGAACGCGCGATTTAGTGTTTTTTAATTCTGCATTCTGAATTCAACATTCATCATTTAAAAAAGACGCATTGTTCCGGCGTCGACCTACTCTTGCGTTAACCCGAAGGAAACGCTACCATCGGCCCAAGACCGCTTAACTTCCGTGTTCGAGATGGGAACGGGTGTGACCGGTCCGGAAGGGACACCAGAACAATACGTCTTTTTTATATTGTCTTTTTTGTTTCACAGAACGAGATTTTCTTTAACGAAGAAAATCTTAGTGCTTCAGTAGAATAAATAAAAGCACAATGGTCTATTAGTATGGCTCGGCTCGCTTGTAACCACGAACTTCGGACTTGTACCTAAGAGCAAGCTCCCAAATACTCATCTTCCATCTATAATTACATAGCTTCACGGATTGCTCCGCTTACACCTGCCACCTATCAAACTTGTAATCTCCAAGTGACCTATGAAATCTAATCTTGAGGACAGCTTCGCGCTTATATGCTTTCAGCGCTTATCTTAACCAAACGCCGCTACCGGGCAGTGCCCTTGGCAGGACAGCCCGTACACGGGAGGTTTGTTCTTTCCGGTCCTCTCGTACTAGGAAAGAGCCCTCTCAAATTTCGACGCCCATGGCGGATAGGAGACCGACAGTATGTTACTTTGCAAAAACCACATCAAAAACTAATCGTTGCTCTGTGGCGATTACGCATTTCTGCGTAATTCTGTATGTCGCCATACAGTTCGGACTATATCTTCTCCAATAAATTGAAGTTTGGCGTATAGTCTCTGAGGGTTCCATTATATTTTATGCCTTTTTTTCCGATACTTGCCATTTTGATTCATCTTGTAAGCAAGCGCAAGAATTTTTTTGGCTCCATTTTTACTGCCATGTTCACCTTTTTCCATCATTTTAACAATTTTCGCGAACAGAATAAAATCTTTATTCTTTTCTGTTTCTTACAACAAAAACATAAGTTTTATCGTGATAATTGGTCGGATGATTTGCTTTTACATAACCACAACCAAAAAAATTTATAAGCCGAAAAAGAATTTCTTTGCTTGAAACTCGTTGACTCACATGAAATTCAGGAATTATTTAATTCCAGTTTTCATTTTACTATCTTCATAAATGGCGATATGAAAACTTCCTTCGCCATCTACGAAGCCAATGACATATTCAGAATGGAGTATTATTTTAGGCATAAAATTATGGTCTTCCCTGCTGATTGTCTGCGCTCAACACATTTTTACATATCTATTACTTTCATTTTACCATGTAGTGTGAGATTCTTCAACCTCCCATCTCCAGGAAGATTGCCAGAGTTTCCAGCAAATAGCCAAATTTTATGACAGCACAGTCTTGTTTGAATTTAATCAAACTATTTTGGACGAAAAAATTTCAAAATGTCGTTTTTTCCTACTGTCTCACGACGTTCTGAACCCAGCTCGCGTGCCGCTTTAATTGGCGAACAGCCAAACCCTTGGGAGCTTCTACACCCCCAGGATGCGACGAGCCGACATCGAGGTGCCAAACCGCGCCGTCGCTATGGACGCTTGGGCGCGATAAGCCTGTTATCCCCGGAGTAGCTTTTATTCGTTGAGCTTCGGCCCTTCTATAAGGGACCGTCGGATCACTATATTACACTTTCGTGACTGCGCGACTTGTCGGTCTTGCAGTAAAACTGGCTTGTGCTATTGCGCTTTGAGGTCCCGTTTCCATCGGGACTAAGCCAATCTTTAAACGCCTCCGTTACATTTTGGGAGGCATCCGCCCCAGATAAACTACCCACCAGACACTGTTCCCTTGTTTTCAAGGGTTAGAATTAACGCAGCGCAAGGGTGGTGTCTCATTGGCGTTCCGGCTTGCGCCGAAACTTCCACCTACACTGAACATGCGAAGTATTAATCCAATATCAAGTTGTAGTAAAGCTTCACGGGGTCTTTTCGTCCAGCCATGGGAAATCCGCATCTTCACGGATATTGTAATTTCGCCGAGTCCCTCGTTGAGACAGTTATCAAGTCGTTATGCCATTCGTGCGGGCCGGAACTTACCCGGCAAGGGATTTCGCTCTATTTGTTGCTCCATTTTGGAGACGCGGTCATTTCTGCCGCGTTCTGCATGTCGCCATGCAGGTCGGACTATATCTTCTTTAACATTATGTCAAAGTTTGGCGTATAGTCTCTGAGGATTTCAGATATGTCTAATTCCCTTTCGATTCATAGTCAAGGATATTCTCCGTATCCTTTCTATTCCGCTTTCTTTTGCATGAATACCTTGTTTCATTAAGCTCAAAACTTTTTTGAACTTTTCAAAATCTTTTAGTTTTGCCGTTTTAAGTTTGTACCGTTCAAAAAACGGGACAATCTTGTCGTTGAGATCTCTTGCCGATCTCACGCAAAACCTATAAAGATGTTCACGGTGGTTATCCTTGCGTCTGTTTATGAATATATGACCACAATTGAAAAAATTTTTTATCTCTTCAAGCGCGCGCAAACTCTTTGCGCCTTGGGTCACTATGAATTCTGGAAATACTTGCCAGCCATATTTTGTAGTTTTATTGCGAAAGATGCTTATTAAAAAGCTTCCTTCGCCATCTACAAAACCGACTAGCCAGCTTGCCATATCTAATCTTTCCTGCTGGTTTTCTGCACTTGAAACTTTTTTACTTGACATAATTTTACATATTTATCTATGTACGTATTATACCATAGTAGTTCAAGATTCTACAGGGATTCCAGCATATAGCCAAATTTTACTAAGGCAGCATTTTCCACCTTAGGACGGTTATAGTTACCGCCGGCGTTCATCAGCGCTTAAATTCAGAGCCTTCCTTGTATTGCTACAAGGTCAACCCCTCCTCTTAACGTTCTGACACTGGCCAGGCATCAGCCCCTATACATTACCTTGCGGTTTCGCAGGGACCTGTGTTTTTGTTAAACAGTCGCTTGATATACTTTAGCTGCGGCCCTGATAAATCAGGGCAAGCCTTATTCCTAGGTTACGGCTGCTTTTTTGCCGAGTTCCTAAACGAGGGTTCTCTCGTACACCTTAGCACACTTATGCCCACCCACCTGTGTCGGTTTACGGTACGGTTCCTGTAAGATAGTCAAAAACTTTTTCTTGGCGCCTCGTACGGTTAAATTGGCCTGCATTGCTGCTACCTTTTCTATCACTTGATAAATCAAGGTCAAGAACGTTTATAGCCAAAAAACGCTAAACCTTAAAAGACGCGTCTATTTTTGTAGTTCTTTACAGGAGTGCAGGAATATTAGCCTGCTCTTCCATCGCCACACTCCACATACATGGAGGGTAACTTAGGATCGACTAACCCTGGGTCGATTTGCGTTGCCCAGGAAACCTTGGGTTTACGGTGTTCAGGGTTCTCACCTGAATTTATGCTACTCGTACCAACATTCTCACTTCTCACCTCTCCACCATTCCTCACGGAACAGCTTCAACGCGATGAGAAAGCTCCTCTACCGCTCTGTACAATAAAGTACAAAGCCCTCATCTTCGGTATTAAGTTTTAGCCCCGGTAAATTTTCAGCGCGAAATAACTTGACCAGTGAGCTGTTACGCTTTCTTTAAAAGATGGCTGCTTCTAAGCCAACTTCCTGGTTGTATAAGTCAAATCACCACTTTTAACACTTAACTTTCGTCTTCGCTAAAAGCTAGACGATCTTCTTTGACGTATCAAAGAAGAAAATTTAGGGACCTTAGATTGAGATCTGGGCTGTTTCCCTTTAGACTAAATGGAGCTTAGCCCCCACAGTCTAACTGCCAGCTAATTAGTGTCTGGTATTCGGAGTTTGGTTGGAAAAAGTAGGATCACTCCACCTTTTTCCATTCAGTGCTCTACCCCCAGACGGTCCGGCTGACGCTAGCCCTAAAGCTATTTCGAGGAGAACCAGCTATCACCCAGTTCGATTGGAATTTCTCCCCTATCCACAACTCATCCCAATGTGTTGCACAGCATACGGGTTCGGGCTTCCCTCCGCATTTCTGCGGAGCTCACCCTGGTCATGGATAGATCACTGGGTTTCGGGTCTAATTAATGAAACCATGGATAATTGATCCTGATCCCAAAAATGGAATCAAAATCAAAAATCCGTATCGCGCTATTAACACTCGGTTTCCCTATACCTTCACCGCTTTGTCACGGTTTAAGTAAGCTACATTAATTAACTCGTTGGCGCATTCTTCAATAGGAACGCTGTCACTCCGGCTTGCGCCAGAGCTCCAACTTATTGTAAGCATACGGATTCAGATACTATTTCATCGCCCTCACCGGGCTGCTTTTCACCTTTCCCTCACGGTACTAGTTCACTATCGATCACAAAAAGTATTTAGTCTTGGGTCATAGTCGACCCGGTTTCCTGCTGGATTTCTCGAGTCCCGCAGTACTTTAGAAAAATTACCGTAAATTCGCAACCCTTTTTGCGTACGGGGCTTTCACCCTCTTTGGCCGGCCTTTCCATGCCGTTCTGCTAAGGAAGTCACAATTATTTACCCAGACGTATAGGCGTCTGACGTAACCTCTAACAACGCTCCGCGCAGCGCTTAGTCCTAAAACCTTCCACCACCAAAGACCAGTCCATTGCTGGAAAGATCTTACGATAGCTTAACTTACGCGTAGTTTAGACTGTTCCCTTTTCGCTCGCCACTACTCAGGGAATGTTCCACATAAAATGTGGCTTATTTTCTTTTCCTCCGCTTACTGAGATGTTTCACTTCAGCGGGTGCCCGCTCCAACTTGCGTTGGCGCAACGCCGGTTTGCGGCGTTAGGTTTCCCCATTCGGAAATCCCCGGATCAAAGGTTGCTTATCACCTCCCCGAGGCTTATCGCAGATTGCTGCGTCCTTCTTCGGCTTTTTGTGTCAAGGCATTCTCCGTATGCCCTTTGTGTGCTTTTATTTTCCCACTGAAACACAAAAATTTCCTTAACTGTTATTGTGTTTCGTTCTGTTTAAAAGACGTCTTTAAATTTTTAACGAACTGCCGCTATACTTTATCATAACTAGGTTTTGTTTGCCAAGACCTTAGTATTAGCAGTCAAAGATAATTATGATGAAATTTCCGATTTAAAATTTTTTCGTAATTTCGCAATTTTCGTAATTTCGTAGTTATTTTAAAAAAGACCGCTCTCCAAGCGGTCTCTCACAACAAAAAGAGAGGTTTTAGAAGCTTGGATTTATTGTTCCCAAATTCGGGATAAGTTGTATAAAATTTATACGCATTCAAAATATTTTTACTGATTAATAGTTTACAATATAACTATTTTTTTGTCAATTCTGTTAAAAATTTTAGCTTTTAAACCGGGTTATCTTTAAATGGCTATTTTATGAAATTTTCCCGCCGGTTTTATGCGCAAATAATTTCTAACGGGACCAGCATTTAATAACAATAATATATCAGATTAATTAAAACTTGTCAACCCCACTACCATCCGATCGAAATTTATTCCGTTTTATTAACAACCCCGACATAAAAAACACGCCAACCAGTTAGAATATAATCTACATTTTTTAACTTTCCGTGCGCAGAATTTATCGGTCGGCAAGGTAGTGGGGTCAACCCTGATTGATTTATCCTCCTATTTTATATATAATAAAAAGGATATAATGAAAATGCGACGAAACAGGGAACAAAACTTCCACAAATCTAAACCACGAATACGCACGAATTATTAGTGCGAATTAGTGATAATAATTAGTGGAAGTCTAGTACATTATTCGCAGATAACTTTACACGAAACAACTTATGTCACCAATTCCACAGCTGCGTCCGAAAATTTATTCTCCGGAAGAATGGAGAAATAACGACAATAAAAAAATCAAAAAAGATTTTTTTGAAAAAAAATCTTTCATGCAAAGATTTTCCCGCCACGGAGGCAATAGAAAAAAAAGAAATTTTAAGGAAATAATACGCTACGCGCTGGTTATTTTTTGCGCCGCGTTTCTTGCCGGAAGCATCGGTCTTGCGATTCTTTTTGTTTGGGTTGGAAGAAATTTACCGAATCCGGATAATCTTTCCGAACGCATGGTGGCGCAAAGCACAAAAATTTACGACCGAAAAGGCGAAACGGTTTTATACGATATCCACGGCGCGCAAAAACGAACTTTAGTAAAACTCGCGGACTTGCCGGCATATATTCCGCAAGCAACAGTCGCTTTGGAAGATAAAAAATTCTACGAGCACCACGGATTTGACCCGGTTGGTTTTGCCCGCGCGCTCATGAACAATGTTTTGCACGGCTTCGGTTCGGGCGGCGGCTCAACTATTACTCAGCAATTAGTTAAAAATGCAATTTTGACATCTGAAAAAAAACTCTCTAGAAAAATAAAAGAGCTGGTCTTGTCTTACAGAATTGAAGGTATATTTACCAAAGACGAAATATTACAAATGTATCTTAATGAAATTCCATACGGCTCGGTAAGTTACGGCATAGAAGCGGCGGCGCAAACATTTTTCGGCAAATCCGCCAAGGACTTAACTCTTTCAGAAACCGCGATTATCGTATCGCTCCCGCAAGCAACATCTCTTTATAGCCCTTACGGTTCACACACCGACCGCCTTCTGGTCCGCGCCCATTACGCATTGGACCAAATGGTGGAAATGGGATACATCTCACAAGAACAAGCAGACGAAGCAAAAAAAGATGATGCGCTCGCGCGCATTATCCCGCGCAAAGAAAATATTTTGGCGCCGCATTTTGTAATGTATATTAAAGAAATTCTCACCGAAACCTATGGAGAAAAAACCGTTGAACAAGGCGGACTAAAAGTTATTACCACGCTGGATTTGGAGAAACAATTAATTGCCGAAAAAGCGATTGCTAATCAGGAAGCCGCAAATGAAAAAGATTGGAAAGCAACAAACGCGGCGCTCGTCGCCATTGACCCGAAAACCGGGCAAATTCTCGCTATGGTCGGGTCCAAAGATTATTTTAACGAAGATATTGACGGCGCGGTAAACGTGGTAACGCGGGCAAGACAGCCGGGTTCATCTTTCAAACCGATTGTTTATGCCGCGGCTTTCAAAAAAGGATATACTCCGACAACCATTATTTATGATGTTGACACAAAATTCAAAACGGAAATCGGCGAAGATTACGAACCGCACAATTACAATTTCAAAACATTCGGCCCGGTAACAATCAAACAGGCATTAGCCGGTTCTTTAAACACTCCGGCTGTAAAAGCAATTTACATAACCGGCGTTGCCAATGTATTGGATTTGGCGGATTCAATGGGCTATACCACTTTCCGCGACCGTTCGCGTTTTGGATTATCTTTGGTTTTGGGCGGAGGCGAAGTAAAACTTTTGGAACATGCTTCAGCATTCGGGGTCTTCGCCACCGAAGGCGAAAAGCATAAAACCGCGGGAATTCTAAAAGTGCTTGATGCTAACGGACGGACTTTGGAAGAATGGGAAGACAGCAAAGAGGCGGTTTTGGACACAGAAATCTGCCGCCAAATAACCGGAATTCTCTCCGACAACGAAGCGCGCGCGTATGTTTTTGGCGCGAATAACTGGCTGACACTCGGCGAACGTCCAGTGGCGGCAAAAACCGGAACCACCAACGACTTTCACGATGCCTGGACAATCGGCTTCACGCCATCTCTTGTTGCCGGCGTGTGGGTTGGCAACAGCAACAACGATGCCATGAAAGCCGGTGCCGACGGCTCAAAAATCGCGGCACCAATCTGGAACGAATTTATGCGCGAGTCCTTAAAGACATCTCCGATAGAAACTTTTACTCCGGCGCTTCCGGTAGTTACGGGCAAGGCGGTTTTAGACGGATATATTCCTCCGCGCCGAACAATGATAGTAGATACTCGCACGAACACTCCGGCTGATTCTTCAACGCCACCCGAGTATGTCTCTGAAAGAGTTGTTCAGGAACTTCACAGTATTTTACAATATATAAATAAAGAAAACCCGCGCGGACCGACGCCGGCAAACCCGGCAGACGATATCCAATACGAATATTGGGAACAGGCAATCCGCGATTGGGCGATAGCGCAGGGAATTTATCCTTTGGATTACGGTGACACGCAAAACTATCAGTTCACGACGCAACCGGAGAATAACACGGAAATTACTTTTGACGACACTACTCCGGTAAATACAGACAACAAAGAGTTGATGCTTCTGTCGCCAAAAGCCGGGGAACATATAAAAAACAAAGATCTGAAAATCAGTTTTTACATTCCGCCAACCAAAAAACTTTTCAGCGTTGAATATTACCTAAGTGGATTGCTATTGGAAAAAGATGGGCCATCGGATTTGAAATCCGGAACAATCGTGACAAAAGATGTAAAAATTCTGGATTATGTCCCGGCCGGAGAACACGAACTCAAACTCCGATTCACCGATTCGGACGAACGGATAGAAGAAAGGATGATAAACTTTTTCTTGGATTAAATAAAATTAAAAAGGACGCTCACACGAGCGCCCTTTTTAATTTACAAACTATTTATTTTTCTCTTCCATATCTATCGCCCAAAGTATTTTGTGCTCGCGGTAAATGACAATGCAAAGCGACAAGAAAGAAAAAATCAAAACATAGGGCAGAATGCCGAAAAGATATGTTTTTCCGAAAATAGTAAGAAGAGTATTTATGACAATAAAAAGAATTCTGGCTTCGGTCGGCCCGAATCCCAAATAAGCCACTTGGAATTTATTGGTGGTGGCAAAGGACAGATAAGAATTTATCATAAAGCCGACAAAAATCGCAAAAACAAAAAACTTGATGAACTCGTGCCCGGGAATAATATAAAGATAGCCGATTAAAATGGATGCCAAAAAAACATAATCCAAAAAATGGTCCATATAATAACCCCATTTCACCAACCCTGTATTCCGCATCCGGCCAACCGCGCCGTCCAGCGAATCGGTAAGCCACTGCAAAGCAATTAAAAACGACACCGCCCAAAGCCAGCGGATATTGCCAACCGCCAGATAGCTAAAAAGGACAATCAAAGCGCTGATTGGGATTGTGGCCAGAGTCAGGTGGTATGTTTCTATACTTTTGGGGACGTGTTTCAACATCCATTTCACGAGCTTTGCTTCTACGCCGTGAGTCCACGCCTGCCCGACTTTTTTATCCCCGCCAAATTTTTCTTTTTGCATTGCCATTATAATAAGTTTATCACTTTATTCATAAATCAAAAACCGCCCTTGCAGGCGGTTTTTATGTTTTATACCTTAATCGGCATCACGATGTACAAGTAGTCCATTCCTGATTTCGGATCTAATGGTTCAAGTAGACACGGGCTGGAAGCATCTATAATTTTCATCTTCACTTTTTCCGTTTCAATATTGTTTATGCCGTCTATTAAGTATTTATAGTTCAGGACGATTTCATTTTGCGGGCCTTCGGACTCTATATCTATGCGGGAATTGTTTTCTCCGGTTTGATTGTTGGCGGAGGAAACTTCCATTTCTTTATTACCTCCAAGAACATTTATTTTCACATCATTTAACCCTTGCTTGGTGAATAAACTTGAAATCTTCGCGGCTTTTCCCAAGTCCTCTTTTAAGACAACAGTTGAAGTAATGTATTTTTCCGGAATTATGTGGCGGTAATCCGGATAAGTTCCTTCTATAAGGCGGGAGCCAATTTCTATTCCTTTATATGAGAACTGCACCTGCCCTTCGCCGATGGCGATTTCCACCACATCCTCGCCTTCCGCTCCTTCGCGCGCTACCGCGATTATGCGGAGCACTTCGGCAAAAGTGCGCGCCGGAATTATTATCGCTTCTTTTTTGGTATTTTGATTATCGCTATGAAGTTGAATTTTTGATTCCGCGAGCCGATAGCTGTCGGT
>CAZGDX010000007.1:0-26008 GCA_964525225.1 uncultured Gammaproteobacteria bacterium | reverse complement strand
AATCAGAGAGTAAATTATCCAAAAAACCGTTCATTTGATTTTTTGAAAAAATCCTAGCGTATTCAAATTTGTTGATTTCCACACCGCCAATATTTTGCGTTCCAAACACCTTCATCGCGTTTTCCGGACCAAAAGTAATAATTTCAATTTTGCCTTTATACTGTTTTCGCTCCCACAAATACTCTTTGATATAACCCGGTATCTGCCCAAACTTCAGCAAAAGCCCGTAAATGTCCAATTCGCGGATATGACGCGGACGCTGACGTCGCAACACCAAGCTGTCGTATTCGTCCATTTCCGTTTCCTTTTCTGTTTTTTAAAAGACCTTTCAAAACTTTATATCACATCCTTGACTTTCCGTCAATAATAATATAAGGTAAAATGATTATATAACCACTATCGGATATGATGACTATCGCAATCGTCGGAAGAACTAATGTCGGCAAATCCACATTATTCAACCGGCTAATCGGGCAAGGCAAGGCAATTATCTCCCCGATTCCCGGAACCACCCGCGACCGCAATTACGGAATTTGCGAATGGCAGGGAAAAAAGTTCAAGCTGATTGACACTGGCGGTTTTGAAATTGGCGGGAAGGGCGAAATTGAAATCGGAATTTCCAGTCAGGCGTCTATTGCAATGAAAGAAGCCGATGCGGTTCTTTTTGTCGTGGACGCGATGCAAAACGTTACAAACGACGACCGTATTTTTGCCCGCGCCTTGCACAAAATTCCAAAACCTGTATTTTTAATCGGCAACAAAGCCGACAATGTGAACAAAAGACAGGCGGCCGAAAGCAATGAATGGAAAAAACTTGGATTTGGCTTGCCGATTCCGGTTTCCGCGGCTAATGGTTCCGGCACCGGCGATTTGCTTGAATTGCTTGTAAAAAAATTAAAAGTAAAAAAAGAAAAGGATGTTGCCAAAGAAGACGAACCTCTAAAGATTGTTTTTATGGGAAAACCAAATGTCGGAAAATCGTCAATTATGAACGCGCTTTTGGGCGAAGAACGAGTTATTGTTTCATCTGTTGCCGGCACAACCCGCGGACCGGAGGACTCGCTGTTTCTTTACAATAACAAGCCGTTTCTTTTAATAGACACCGCGGGACTTAGAAAAAAGGCGCGGGTTGAACGCGGCCTGGAAAAAATCGGCGTTTCGGCCAGCGTCAAAGCGCTGGAACGGACCGATATCGCGGTTTTAATTTTAGATATTTCCGAAGAAATCGGAGCGCAGGATAAAAAAATCGCCGAACTTATCATTAATAAAAAGAGGGGGCTCGTCGTGGTAATGAATAAAATGGATTTAATTGAAGGCGAATATGACAAAATTGTAAAATACATTAAGACACAAATTCCATTTTTGGACTTCGCGCCGATAATTTTTGTTTCCGCGAAGACGACAAAGAATGTTTCAAAAATTCTGGACGAGGCGATGAAAGTTGAGATTGAAATCAAAAAAGAAATAACCAAAGTCGGGCTGGAAAATTTCCGCAAAAATTTCCAGAAAGAAAAACCGTTCCCGAAAATTTACAAAATAAAACAAACCGGAACCAAACCGCCGGTTTTTGAACTTGCCGTAAAAACAAAGGAAAAAATTCATCCGTCGTTTTTCGGGCTGGTGGAAAAACGTTTGCGCCAAAAATTCGGTTTTATCGGCGCGCCGGTAAAGATTGACTCCAGATACATAAAAAGATAAACTTCAAAAAATCCTAAACAAAAAAATACCCCGCCGTTCACAATTGAACGACGGGGGTTTTCTTATTAAAAGCAGATTTCTTCAGGCAAACATCCTGGCGGGCACAAAGAATAATTTGGCATATACTCAGGACACTTGGTTGCCGACTTAACCGGACGTTTTCCTGCCGGACGCTTGGTCCGGCGCGCCTTGGTAGGCGGCGGAGCTGATGGCGCGGATGGTGGTTCTCCGGGACCGCGGACAGTCATCTCCCCCATCCTGAATTCAACGTGGTATGTCTTAATGATTTCAACATCGTCCAATGACAGCTCGCTGTATGGCGAGGGTCGCAAAGCCAGCTTTTCCAGCTCAGGCATTGCTGGAGGAGCAATCTTTGCCGGCGCAACCGGAACCACGAATGGCGACAAAAGCGGAACGGGCTGAACCGTCTTCGCCGTCGCCGGATAAACCGGATTCTCATTGCAATCCCAGCACTCTACCGTCTCTGTGACAGTATAAGAAGCTGGAACAAAGAAACAGCCGAACAAAACAAGCGCCACCAACAAAACCAAATACTTCATCTCTCACCTCCTCTTTTTTGTTTTAAGAACTTTGTGTAAATATAGCGCATTTTAAAGATTTTGTCAACCCCGCGCATAGTCAGCATGGGTTGTTTTATTTTTTTTCTTCATAAAATAATAAAGAAATAAAACAAAAAAGCCCCAATAAAATGGGGGCGGCAATGTTAAATCACGGAATCCACTTTCTATCACGGTACCACTGAATCACCGGCAAAATACCTTTTCTGAAATTCGGATGCAAAAGCTTAAATCCGGCTTCTTTAATTTTTCTGTTGGAAAAAATCGTATCATCGCCAAAATACACGGTCATTCCTTTATCAATCGCCGGAGTAAATTTTTTCTTCAAATCATGTTCTCTGACAATTGAATTCCAAATTATCATTAATGCCTGGTTTAATGCCTTAAGAAACAAAGGCGATTCATAAATCCCCTTAAAAAGACGGATTATTCTTGCCGGCGGAAACGGAAACAAAAGAAGCGGGGCTATCTTATATCCGCAAGCGGATTGGATTGCCGACAATTGTTCGCCAAATCCCCATGGACTATCATCCGCGATATTGAAGGCGTTTACCCTTCCCTTCTTCCACAAATTTTGATTTTCCATCAAAAAAACAGCCGCGCGCGCCACATCTTCGGCATGAATCAAATTTGTTTTCGGACCGTCGGAAAGCCGCGGTAATGAACCTTTCAAAAGTTCTCCCAAAATAATGGCAATTGCCAAATAATTCGCCGCCAAAAACTTGTTTGCCGGTCCATAAATCAAGCTCGGACGCAAAATCATAATCGCCGGCTTAAGCGCGCCGCCATCATCTTTTGCCTGCTCGGCCAAAAATTGTTCCGCCAATATTTTGCTTTCTTCGTACGGACTCTTTGCCAAAAACCCTGTCTTTTCGGCGCGAATTTTTGCCTTATCGTAAATAGAACAGCTTGAAAGATGGACAAAGACGCTTCCGTCGGAAGACCTAAAAAAAGTATAAAGGTTGACCACCATCTCAAAATTAATCTTCACAAGGATTTCCCTTGGCAAAGACAGATCTATCGCGGCCGCGGTATGAATAATCGCATCAGGGCGGGTTTCCGTTATGCAATTCCTGACAAATTCAACATCAGTCAAATCACCTTCCACAAAAACCATATTCCCGGAATTTCCATAGCGCTTTTTCAAATGCTTTTTCGGAAGGTCAACCGCGATAATTTCATAATCTTTTTCCAACAACTCATCAACGACATAATCACCGACCGTTCCACCGGCTCCGGTAACAAGAACTGTTTTGATTTTTCGTTCCATTTCGCCTCTCTCTTGCCCACCGTAATTTTAACGCAGGCGGGTTCTTTTTTATTTTTAAAGACCTTAATTATATGAAAATATCACATAAATCAAATTAAGTCAAGACAAAATAAAAACCCCGGATAACCAGGGTAAAACAGATTTACTGCCACTTTCTCGGCGGAGGTGGCGCTTTGTGTGGAGGGGCAGGATGATGACGAGGCGGACGGGGCGGGCGATACTGCGGCGAAGGCGCCGGGCGATAATGCGGACGAGGGGGCGGATAAGGCCGGTATGGACGGTAATGCGGACGGTATTGAGGATAAGCCGGCTGAACATAAACAGGAGGTGGTGGCGGACAAGCTGAAAGCGCGAAACAACCGATAATCGCAAGACACAGAACCACAAGCATCTTTTTCATTTCTTCTCCCTTTCTTTTTTTTATTTAAAGCGCCAATCCCCTAATCATAAATACTGCCATCCAAATCAGGAAGAGCGGCCAAACAATCCATCTTAAAGTGTTTGCCCACGCAGACCCCCCATGATCGGGCAAACTTCCGTTCCACAAAGCAATTATGGAAAAAAGAAACAGAACTAAACCGGACCACTTGGCTACAGTCCAAAGCATTACCACATTAATTACAATCTCTTGCATCTTTTTCTCCTTTGTCCTGGTTTTGTCCGGGCTTTTTTATTCGTATCTCTGCCTGGCGCTTTACCGGGTTGCTATTATTTCTCTGTCTGTTATTCTCCATTCTTCCAAACCGCAAGTCGCGCATTTGCAAAATTCTATAACGCGGCGTCATAAAACTTCTTCCACTCCTCCCCATCTGTCTTCATCCCACGCCAGTCCTTCGCATTTTTCCCACTTCTCTTCAATCTTTTTTTCGTTTCCCTGAATAACTTTGAATTTATGTCCGTAAATTTCGCAATATTCGCTTTCGCTGCACAAAATAGATTTGCGCTTAAATTGCTCGGCGCATTTATGTTCGCGCGGATTGTCGTTTATGCCAATCTCTTCTCCGCATAAGACGCACTCAAATTTCATTTTCTCGCATTTATGCATTTCAGTTTCAAGTTTGGACATATTTTTTCCGCAACACTCGCAAACAAAAACCGTTGTTCTTTTCATTTTTCACTCCTCTTAATTTTAATGAGCTTTTAAATAAGATACTACAAAGTTGGACGAAAGTCAAGATAATCTGTAAAATAATCTTATATGAAACTAATTGTCGGCCTGGGAAATCCGGGCAAAGAATACGAAAAAACACGGCACAATATCGGCTTTAGAATTTTGAATGAAATGGCCGGGGGTTTTAAGTTTGAAAAAAAGTTTAATGCTGAAATTAAAAAAGAGAAACTAATTTTCGCCAAACCGCAAACTTTTATGAATAATTCCGGCGTAGCAGTAGCGGCAATCGCAAAATTTTATAAAATAAAACCTGAAAATATAATTGTGGTTCACGATGATATGGATTTGGCGTTCGGCAAAATAAAAATAAGTTTCGGTTCGCGGAGCGCCGGACACAATGGAGTTCAATCCATAATTGACTCGCTCGGCACTAACGAATTTTACAGAATCAGAAGCGGAATCGGACATCGTCCTGAAAAAATCCCCGCGGAAAAATACGTGCTCCAAAAATTTTCCGCACCGGAAGAAAAAGAAATGAAAAAAATAATTTCAGAAGCGGTGGAAAAAATAAAAGAAATTGTTTCATAAAAAAAGACGGCTCCAATGTGGGGCCGTTTTTAACATCTTACTTTCTTTTATCTTCTGAATTTTTTACCAAATCTTTCCATCTATCCGTGCGCAACGGTCCATCTCCGCTCAATTTACTCAAATCAATCTTAGCTTGATTTAAAATATGGTCGGACTGATCGATCGGCGCGCTTTTTTCACGTTTTTTTCGGACATTTTTTCTCCTCTTTTATTTTTTAATTACGTCTTTCAATTTCTTTATTGCCTCATCAAATCTAATTTTGCTCACGGATTCCAAATCATTTTGATTACTGCCGCACGCATCGCATCGCTTTCTTCCAACTTCATTTATCACCGGCCAGCCAGAAATATTCATTTTTTTTCTGCAATCGGAACATACATATCTGATTTCCATCTTTTTCTCCTCTTTTTTTATTTTTATAAAGAACAATTTGCATTTATTGCGATGTTAACATAAAATTCGTAATATGTCAACGTCTGAATCTATAAAATATCTCGTCGCTCTCACCCGCTTTCCAAAAATCGGTCCCGTGAGATTTAAAAATCTTATAAACTTTTTTGAATCCGCGGAAAAAATCTGGACCGCGAATTTCGGCGAATTGAAACAAGCGGGCTTGGAAGAAGAAATAATTACCGATTTTTTGGAAAAACGAAAAAGTATAAATCCTGACGCGGAAATGGAAACGATGGCAAAACTCGGAATCGGCGCGCTGGCGCAAGACGACGAAGATTATCCAAAAAACCTGAAAGAAATATATGACCCGCCATTTCTCCTATATTATAAAGGAAACACTAAATGCCTGAACGGATTTAACATCGCCATTGTTGGAGCAAGAAAACCCACGTCTTATGGCCGGCAAGTGGCGAGCTTAATCGCCGAGGGTCTGGCGCAAAACGGAATTGCGATTGTAAGCGGAATGGCTTTTGGAATTGACGCCATAGCCCACGAAACCGCGGTAAAAAACAACGGGCAAACCATCGGCGTCTTGGGTTCGGGAATTGATGAAAAAAGTTTTTATCCGAAACAAAATTTGCGGTTAATGGATGAAATTATAAATAAAAATGGTATAATAATTTCTGAATATCCCGCAGGCGTCGCGTCTTTACCGCAAAACTTTCCGCACCGGAACAGAATAATCTCCGGTATTTCGCTTGGAACAGTAGTGGTGGAAGCGGCGGCAAAATCCGGCTCTCTTATTACCGCCAGATTTGCGCTGGACCAAAACCGGGAAATTTTCGCGGTTCCGGGAAATATCTTTTCCGATGTCTCGGCCGGACCGAATAATCTGATAAAAATGGGCGCCAAACCGGTATCATCAGCCAAAGATGTTTTGGATGCGCTATCGCTAAGCCAGGCGGCCGATTTCAAAGAAAGCCGGAAGATAATTCCGGATACTGCCGAGGAAAAAATTATTCTTGAACATTTGGCTCACGACCCGCTCCACATAGACGAACTGAAACGGCTCACAAACCTTGACATAAAAACCCTATCGGGTGTATTAACAATGATGGAAATGAAAGGCAAAACAAAAAATCTGGGCGGGATGAATTATGTGAGAGGAAGCTGACGCGACGAAATCCGAATTTTAAATTATAAATTTTAAATCAAGATTAAAGATTAAATTACCGAATTTTCAAACAGTCTGATAATTGAAATTTTAAAATTAAGTATTGAATGAAAATTGAAAATTGATAATTGAAAATTATCGTTATGGACTTATTAATTGTCGAAAGTCCCACCAAGGCAAAAACAATATCAAAATTTTTGGACAAAAAATTTGAAGTTAAGTCATCTTTTGGCCATATCAGGGACTTGCCCGAACGGCAGATGGGCATTGATGTTGCCAATAATTTTGAACCAAAATACGTAATACCGGCAAAAAACAAAGCCGCGGTCGCCGAACTTACAAAACTTGCGAAAGACGCCGGAAAAGTTTACTACGCAACTGACGAAGACCGCGAAGGAGAAGCCATTGCCTGGCACCTTTCCGAAATTCTGAAACACGAAAACGGCGAACGCATCACCTTTCACGAAATCACCGAAGACGCGATAAAAGACGCTTTGGAACATCCGAGAAAAATTGATATTAATCTGGTAAACGCCCAGCAAGCGCGTAGAATTTTGGACCGCCTTGTTGGTTACGAACTCTCGCCTTTTCTGTGGCGGAAAATTACAAAAGGACTGTCGGCCGGCCGCGTGCAATCGGTTGCTTTGCGCCTGATTGTGGAACGCGAACGCGAAATCACCGATTTTAAATCCGAAGAATACTGGACCATTGAAGGAGAATTTGTAAAACACGTTGGCGGGCAACATTTTATCGGCAAACTCCATAAAATAAATGACAGTCCGCTTGAAAAATTTTCCATTAAAAAAGAGGAAGAAGCAAAAAAAATCACGAGCGAGCTTGCCGACGCCGAATTTTTCATTTCAAACATTGAAAAGAAAGAATCAAAACGCGCGCCGTTTCCTCCATTCACCACATCAACATTGCAACAGGAAGCAAATAAAAAGCTTGGTTTTTCTTCAAAGCAAACCATGCTTATCGCCCAGCAATTATACGAAGGCGTGGAACTCGGAGACGAGGGTCATACCGGATTAGTAACCTACATGCGTACCGATTCGGTTAATCTGTCGGAAAAATTTTTACACGACGCGCAAAACACCATTGCTAAAAACTTTGGCGAAAATTACGCCAAAACCCGCCAATTCAAAACAAAAAGCAAGGGCGCGCAAGAAGCGCACGAAGCAATCCGCCCAACCGAAGCGCGCAGAACTCCGGAAGGACTCCGGAACGCGCTTAACGACCAACAATACAAACTTTATGATTTAATCTGGAAACGCGCGGTCGCCTCGCAGATGAGCGCGGCCGTGATTGACAGCACTGTAATTGATATTTCAAACAAAAATGGAGAAAATATTTATATTTTCCGCTCAAATGGAATGACAATAAAATTTGACGGTTTTCTAAAAATTTATCCGGACAGCCAAAAAGAAGTAATCCTTCCGGAACTTTCGGAAAAAGAGAAATTGCATTTGGAAAAGTTGGAGCCAAAACAACATTTTACCGAACCGCCGGCAAAATATTCCGACGCCACTTTGGTAAAAGCGCTTGAAGAACGCGGAATTGGCCGGCCTTCAACTTACGCGCCGATTATTTCAACTCTTATTGAAAGAAAATACGTGGAGCGCCTGCCGAACCGCCGGCTTGAACCCAAAGAAATCGCTTTCGCGGTCAATGATTTATTGGTGAAACATTTTCCGAAAATAGTTGATTTTGAATTTACCGCGAAAATGGAAAAAAATCTTGACTATGTCGCTTCCGGAAAAAAGGACTGGACAAAAATCGTTAAGGCATTTTACGACCCGTTTAAAGAAAACTTGACACAAAAAGAAAAAGAGGTCTCAAAAAAAGAACTCACCGAAGAAGCAACCGGCGAAGTATGCGAAAAATGCGGTTCGCCGATGGTTATCAAAATGGGGCGCTATGGAAAATTTTTGGCTTGCAGCGCGTTTCCAAAATGCAAAAACGCCAAACCGATAATCAAAAAAATCACCGACGAAAACGGCGTGGAACAAACCGGCCCGGCTGAAAAATGTGAGCTTTGCGGAAGCGATATGGAACTGACCGAAGGGCGGTATGGAAGATATTTCAGATGCAAAAAATATCCTGATTGCAAATTCACCAAACGCCCGGTAAAAAGCATCGGCATCAAATGTCCGGCTTGCGCCGATGGAAAAATAATAGAAAGAAAGTCCAAAAAAGGAAGAAAATTCTACGGCTGTTCCAAATTCCCCAAATGCACCTACGCGCTTTGGTACCGCCCGGTGCAGAAAGAAGGAACAGACCAAATCGCCATGTGCGACAAATGCGGCAAGGCGCTTGTCTTCCGCGGGAAGGATGATATCAAGTGTTCAAATCAGGAATGTACCGAAAGCAAATAAAAATGGTATTATAAAAAGGTATGCCCGGTAATACAACTTTCAGTAGTAAGGGCACTAATTCTTCAATAAACATAAAACCAATCAATTTACAGACCACGTCAAAGTAGGATCAAACTACAAAACGTTCATTTCTGAAAGTTGATATACCTGGTATGAAGAAAAAACTTATCGTCTCCGGCATACAGCCGACCGGGCCGTTGCATATCGGCAACTATCTCGGCTCAATAAAAAATTTCATAGCCCTTCAAAATGATAAAAAATTTGAGTGTTATTTTTTTATCGCGGATTATCATTCCATTACGGAAAATTTCAATCCAAAAGAAAAATCCTCGCAAATTTTAAATTTGATGGCCGAATTTTTGGCAATCGGTTTGGACCCGAAAAAATGCGTCCTCTTCGCGCAATCAAGCGTGCCGGAAGTTACCGAACTTGCCTGGATGTTTAATTGTGTTACCCCAATTTCTTTCTTGGAAAGAATGACCCAATACAAAGACAAATCCGCGAGACAAAAAGAAAATATCAACGCCGGACTTTTTGATTATCCGGTACTACAAGCCGCGGATATTTTAATCTATGGCAAAGATACCCCTGTTTTTGTTCCGGTGGGACAAGACCAGGTTCAGCACGTGGAGCTGACCCGCGATATTGCCAAATTCTTCAACAACAAATTCGGGCAGACATTTGCCGAACCGCAACCGCTTCTTACACCAATCCCCCGCCTGATGAGCTTGCTGGAGCCGGAAAGAAAGATGAGCAAGAGTTTGGGCGCGGACCATTGCATTTTCCTTTTTGACGAACCAAAAGAAATTGAAAGAAAAATAAAACGCGCGGTAACATCCACCGACCCGGGCGGTGAAATGAGCGCCGGAGTGAAAAATCTGTTTTTGCTTTTGGAAAATTTCGGAAGCAAAAAGGACTTCGTGAAATTCAAAAAAGAATACGACGAAAAAACAATTAGATATTCGGATTTGAAACAAGCGCTGGCAAAAAGCATTGCTGATTATTTCGCGGATTTCCGCGAAACGCGGAAAAAACTCCTAAAAAATCCGGCAAAAATTATGAAAATTTTCGCGTCCGGTGCCACAAAATCCCGAGTCATCGCGCAAAAGACGATGAAAGATGTGCGGAAAAAGACGGGGTTGATATAAAATTTATAAAACAAAATCGCCCCAACATAACAATTGGGGCGGTTATTTTTTACTTGGATTTTCAATTTAATTACAAAAACCCGCTACTTCACATCCTCTCACTTAACAACAATCAACGTTTATGAGACTCTATCACATTTATAGCATACATTCACATTTATAGCATACATTGTGTGCTCCATATCTTATCAACCGCACACTCACTTCTTTTCCACAACTATCACAAATTTCGGTCTCATCGCTAAGCAAAAACAGGGACCGCAAAGCCCGTTGGTTAATATAACTTTAACCCCTCCGGATTCTGATCTGCCACACTGTTTACACTTACCATAACTTTTTGTACGCATTTTTCCTCCTTTTTCTTTTTTTAAAGATCCTGACTACACTATCTAACCATATTTTTATTTTTCTGTCAAACGGAAAGTTAATTTTGGGTCACAAAATATTTTTTTATATTTACTTTTGGGTGTCGGGTATCCCCCCTCGGACTTCGCTGCACACAGCAGACAAACGGAGTGATGCCCGACACCCGTATTACCGCGCACAACATCTTGTCAAATTATAAAAATAATTCTGCATTTTGCATTCTGAATTCTGCATTTTTTCTCTGTGGATAAGTTATCAACATAAAAATGGGCGTAAAGCTCATTTTTTATTTATATTTAGCCGAAAATCCGCTGTTTATTTGACAGGGCAAGGGCGCATCTTGTAAAATTGCTTGACAAATAAATACATCTCTGATATATTCTTATTATACTTTTAGATACGTCAGCTTCAAGGGCTATGCCAGTTCCGGTTGAAATCCCCCGCTAATTTAATAAATAACTTCATTCTCCAATAGTTGCCGAGAGACGCTTGCGGGGTTTGTATAAATTTAGTGGGTTATATTTTTCGTCACAATTAAATCAATTTTAAATCTTTCAGTCCACCGGGCGGAAAGAAAATTTTTGTTGCGCGAATTCTAAATGCGCTAAAACAAATTAAAAAAATATGATTTTTAAACGCCAACCGGCAATATCAAACGAGAGAAAAATGTTCGGCAAAAAACCGGATGCCGCAACTCTCCCCGACCTTCTCGTTGTCCAAAAGGACTCGTATAAATGGTTTTTTGAAAAGGGCATCAAAGAACTTTTTGAAGAGGTCTCTCCTATCCGCGACTTTATCGGCCGCGATTTGGAACTCTATCTTTTGGATTATTATCTTGACGAGCCACGCTTTGACGAAATCACATCCCGTGACAAGAACACCACCTATGAAGCTCCGTTGCGTGTAAAAGCTCGGCTTGTCAACAAGCGCACCGGCACAACCGAAGAACAAGAAATTTACTTGGGCGACCTGCCAATAATGACGGACCGCGCCACTTTTATCATTAACGGCATAGAACGCGTTATTATTTCCCAGCTCGTAAGGTCAGCCGGGTCTTTTTTTACTTCGGAAAACGTCCGTGGCCGAAAATATTTTGGCGCGAAAATTATCCCGAACCGCGGCGCCTGGCTTGAATTTGAAACCGATACAAACGGCTGCATCTGGATTAAAATAGACAGAAAAAGAAAAGTAACGGCAACTGCCATGCTTCGGGCTTTCGGCTATAGTTCAGACCAGGAAATTTTATCGCTTTTTGAAGATACGGATACTCATCCGACTGTCAAATACATTGAAAGAACTCTTGCCAAAGACCCTTCCAAAAATGAAGATGAAGGGCTTATTGAAGTTTACAAAAGAATCCGTCCGGGCGATCTCGCCACCGCGGAAAACGCGAAATCCTTGATTCATTCAATGTTTTTCAAATTTGAAAGATACGATTTGAGCCCTGTCGGCAGATATAAATTTTATCAAAGATTCGGAATTAAATTTAATCCCGAAGAAATGGAAAAACCGGAAAACAGAATTCTTAAAAAAGAAGACCTTGTTTACGTGATTAAAGAATTGATCCAGTTAAACAACACGCAGGCCGACCCTGACGATATTGACCATTTGGGAAACAGACGTTTGCGCGCGATCGGCGAATTGCTCCAAAACCGGCTCAGAGTCGGTCTTGCCAGAATGGAACGTATTGTCAAAGACAAAATGAGCACCGCGGATATGACCATGCTCACTCCGAGAAAGCTTATCAATGCCAAGCCGATTATCGGCGTTATCAAGGAATTTTTCATGTCGTCCCAGCTTTCCCAATTTATGGACCAGACAAATCCATTATCCGAACTTGAACACAAACGCCGCATTTCAGCCATGGGACCGGGCGGACTTTCCAGAGAAAGAGCCGGCTTTGACGTCCGCGACGTGCATCCGACTCACTATGGCAGAATTTGTCCAATTGCCTCTCCGGAAGGCCCAAACATCGGTTTGGTCGGACACTTGGCTAATTTTTCAAGAATTAACGAATATGGATTTATAGAAACGCCGTACCGCAAAGTCATAAAAGATAAAAACGGCGTCAAAGTTACAAATGAAGTCATATTTTTAAACGCGTTCACCGAAGAAAAATCAATCATAACTCCCGCCACAACGCCCATAGACGAAAATGGCTATTTCACGGTTAAATTAGCCGCTGTTCGCCGCCACGGGGAACCGACCGAGGAAAATGTGGAAAATATTGATTTTATGGATGTTTCCTCAAAACAAATTGTCAGTGTCGGCACCGCCCTTATCCCGTTTTTGGAACACGACGACGGCCAGCGCGCGTTGATGGGTTCAAACATGCAACGTCAGGCAGTCCCATGCATTAAACCGGACGCGCCCATTATTGGCACCGGTATGGAATCGGCTGTCGCGCGCAATTCAGGATTAGCGATTTTTTCATCGGTTAACGGAGAAGTTTTAAGCGTTGACGGAGATAAAATTGAAATTTTGACCAATGACAAAGAAATAAAATCATACCGCTTAAACAAATTTGTCCGCTCCAATCATTCAACCTGCATAAATCAAAAACCGCTGGTTGACCCCGGAGACAAAATTAAAATCGGCGACCTTTTAGCTGACGGCAGCGCTATAGAAAACGGCGAACTCGCGCTCGGACAAAATGTTCTCGTATCATTTCTTTCTTGGGACGGATACAATTATGAAGACGCCATTATTCTTTCCGAACGGCTGGTGCAAAACGACAGATATTCTTCCATACATATTGAAAACTTCAAAATAGAAGTCCGCGACACCAAACTCGGCCCGGAAATCATAACCTCGGACATTCCGAATATCGGCGAAGAAAAATTAAAAAATCTTGACGTGGACGGAATCGTCCGCATTGGCGCCGAAGTTTATTCTGGCGATATTTTAGTCGGTAAAATCACCCCAAAGGGCGAAACAGAACTTTCTCCGGAAGAAAAACTTTTGCGCGCGATTTTCGGAGAAAAAGCAAGGGATGTCCGCGACAGTTCGTTGTATCTTGAACACGGCGGACACGGAAAAGTTGTTGACATCAAAGTGTTTTCCAGAGAAAACGGAGATAAACTTCCGCCAAGAGTTATCAAAGCAATCCAGGTTTCGGTTGCGGATTTGCGGAAAATCCAAGTCGGCGACAAGCTTGCCGGCCGGCACGGAAACAAAGGCGTTATTTCAAAAATCGTTCCGGTCGCGGATATGCCGTTCCTTGAAGACGGAACTCCGGTAGATATCATTCTCTCCCCGCTTGGCGTCGCATCCCGCATGAATCTCGGTCAAATTCTTGAAACACACTTCGGCTTGGCGGCCAATGCGTTGGGATACCGCGTGGCCACTCCGGTTTTGGACAGTATTCCTGAAAGCGTAATTCACGAAGAATTGGAAAAAGCCGGCTTCCCGCGGCACGGACAGCTTACGCTTTACGACGGCAGAACCGGCGAAGCATTTGATAATAAAGTTACCGTCGGATATATTTACATGCTCAAACTTGACCACATGGTTGAAGACAAAATCCACCAACGTTCAATCGGACCTTACTCTTTGATTACACAGCAACCGCTTGGCGGGCGCGCGCAATTCGGCGGACAAAGATTCGGCGAAATGGAGGTCTGGGCGCTTGAGGCATACGGCGCGGCGCATACTTTGCAAGAAATTTTGACAATTAAATCCGATGATGTCCAAGGCCGGTCAAAAGCATACGAATCAATCATTAAAGGCGAACCTATAAAAAAATTAAACGTTCCCGAGTCGTTTAATGTCTTGGTAAAAGAATTAAAGGGCTTGTGTTTAGATGTGGAACTTTTGAAAGACGGGAAACCGTTAAAAACAAAAGACGAGGAAGAAAAAATGATTTCCACAGCTCGCGTTAATAAAAAGAAAAATCAATAAATATATGTTTGAACCAAAACAACAAATTTTAGATTTTGACGCGATTCGCCTCTCTCTTGCATCTCCGGAAACAATTTTAAACTGGTCTTACGGAGAAGTTACGCGTCCGGAAACAATAAATTACCGCACACAAAAACCTGAAAAAGAAGGTCTTTTTGACGAACGCATTTTTGGTCCGACAAAGGACTGGGAATGTTATTGCGGAAAGTATAAAAGAATACGTTATAAAGGAATAATTTGCGACAAATGCGGAGTTGAAGTCACGCACTCTCTTGTCCGCAGACAGAGAATGGGGCACATCAGCCTTGAGACACCGGCGGCTCACATCTGGTTCCTGCGCAGCGTTCCTTCCAAAATCGGATTGATTTTGGATTTGTCCGTCCAGGCGCTGGAAAAAGTAATTTACTTTATCAATTTTATAATTATCAAAGTTGATGAGGACGCCAAAAAAGAAATCTTGGAAAAAATTAAAATTGAATACAAAAATAAACAACGCGCAATTTGGGCAGAATTTTCCCGCGCCTCCGACGCGGCAAAAACGCAATTTCCGGACGACGCAATCGGACTTGATAAAGAAAATCTGAAACTCGCGCAAATCCGCGACGGAAAAATTTCCGAACTTGACGAGGATTTCAAAACAACCGAAAAAGAAATCAAAGAAATCAAACCGCTTGCCATAATTTCGGAAGACACCTATCACCGCCTGTCCTTGCGCTATGGGTATCTCTTTGATGCCGGCATCGGCGCCGAAGCGGTCCGCGACCTTTTATCAAAAATAAATCTGGAAGCAACCATAAATGCCATTGAAAAAGATTTAACCGATTCAAATGTCGTTGACGTGAAAAGAAACAAAATGTTGAGACGCATCAAACTTTTAAAAAGTTTGAAAAAACAAAAAATACGGCCCGAATGGATGATACTGACGCATATTCCGGTCATTCCTCCGGATTTGCGCCCGATGGTGGCTCTTGACGGAGGCAGATTTGCCACATCCGACTTAAATGATTTATACCGCAGAGTCATTAACAGAAATAATCGTTTAAAACGGCTTAAAGAACTGAACGCGCCGGAAGTCATCAGCCGCAACGAAAAAAGAATGTTGCAGGAGGCCGTTGATTCTCTGATAGATAACAGCGCGCGACAATCAAAAACAACAGTCGCCCAAGCCGGAAAAAAACGCCAGCTTAAATCATTGGCGGATATTTTGAAAGGCAAACAAGGGCGTTTTCGCCAAAACTTGCTCGGCAAACGCATTGATTATTCCGGACGCAGCGTTATTGTTGTCGGTCCGAATTTGAAATTAAACCAATGCGGAATTCCGAAAAGAATGGCGCTGGAACTTTTCCGTCCGTTTGTTATCAGCCGCATTATTAAAGCCGGCTATGTCCACAATATCAGAAGCGCCAACAGATTTATAGAAACGAACAAATCGGAAATTTGGGATATTTTGGAAGATATTGTTAAATCGTCATTTGTGCTTTTGAACCGCGCTCCGACGCTTCACCGCCTCGGCATCCAGGCGTTCCAGCCGGTTTTGATTGAAGGAAAAGCGATTCAAATCCATCCGCTTGTTTGCGTGGCATATAACGCGGACTTTGACGGCGACCAGATGGCAGTCCATGTTCCTTTAACTGACGAAGCCAAAAAAGAAGCGGAAACTCTGATGCTTGCCACTTTAAATCTTTTAAAGCCGGCAACCGGAAATCCGATTTCAAACCCGAACAAAGATATTGCCTGGGGATGCTATTATCTTACAATAATGGATAATCCGGACGAAGAAACAAAGAAAATTTATTCAATTGAGGAAGCGTTGTACGCTTATCAGACAAATCATCTTAATCTCCACAAAAAAATCAAAGCCCGCCTGAAAGACGGAACTGTTATGGAAACGACCATCGGAAGAATAATTTTTAATAATTCTTTGCCGAAAGAACTTCCGTTTTACAATAATTTAATGTCCGTCAAAAAACTCGGCGATGTGATAAAAACCTGTCTCGAGCTCTGTGGACGCGAAAAAACCGTTGAAATCCTGGATACCATAAAGGAACTTGGTTTCAACATTATTACCCGCTCCGGCTATTCATGGAGTTCATCCGACCTTCCGGAATTAACCGCAAAAGCGGGAATTCTGAAAGAAGGCGCGGAAATAGTCGCGGAAATAGAAAACCAGTATAATGAGGGACTTTTAACCCAAAATGAACGCCGGAACAAAATTATCCAAACATGGGCGGACATCAAAGAAAGAGTGACAAAACTGGTTCAAGATTCGCTGGCGCAAAGCGGTTCGGTTTTCTCAATGATTGATTCCGGAGCCAGAGGCACAATCGGACAGCTTACGCAAATGGCCGGTATGAAAGGTTCCGTCTCTAACCCATCAGGTAAAATTATTGAACTTCCGATTAAAAAAGGATTTAAAGAAGGTCTTGATGTTTTGGAATATTTTATTGCCACCCACGGCACCAGAAAAGGTTTGGCGGACACCGCGCTCCGCACCGCGAACGCGGGCTATCTCACCCGTCGTCTTGTTGACGTGGCTCAAGATGTTGTAATCCGCGAAGAAGATTGCGGCGAAAGCGAAGGAATTTTAATCACAGTCGCCGACAGCAATGAAATCGGCGAACCGTTTGCCAAAAGAATTACCGGCAGATTTGTCGCGGAAACAATTAAAAATCCGAAAACAAACGAAATCATAGCCAAGAAAAATACTTTGATAACCGACCAACTCGCGGATGAAATCGCCAAGCAAGAAGTTTTAGGAGTAAAAGTCAGAAGCGTGTTAAAATGCAAATCCCACAAAGGCGTATGTCAAAAATGTTATGGCATTGACTTGGCATACAGCGAACCGGTAAAAATAGGAACCTCGGTCGGAATTATTGCCGCGCAATCAATCGGCGAACCTGGCACACAGCTTACCATGAGAACCTTTCACACCGGCGGCGTCGCGGGTTTGGATATTACCCAGGGTTTGCCGCGCGTTGAAGAATTATTTGAAGCGCGCACTCCAAAAATACAGGCAATCATTACCGATATCGCCGGAACGGTTGCCATTGAAGAAGCGGCGGAACGGGAAATTTCCGGCCCAAGAGGCAAAACAATCATTTCTCCGACTTCTGGACAAAAAGTTATTAAAATAAAATCAAAAGGAGATGTTGAAGATTTATACGATGCCAGCGGAACCAAAAAACTTGCTCTAAAAGACGGAACCGAGGTTGCCAAAGGCGATGTTTTGTTTGTCAAAGAAGATGGCAATGAAATTAAGGCAAAACACAAAGGTGTTGTAAAAATTGAAGGCAAAAAGAAAATAAAAGTAATCTGGCAGGGCGAACGGGAAAAAGAATTTCCGATTCCGGCCGGATACAATATATGGGTTTCCGACGGCGATTTGGTCACTCCGGGCGACCAGCTTACCGAAGGCGATGTGGATTTGCACGAACTCTACCGGCTGAAAGGAAAAGAAGCGGTTCAAAATTATATTTTAAGAAGTATTTTGAACATCTATCTTTCACAAGGACAAAAATTAAACGACAAGCATATTGAAGTTATTATCCGGCAGATGTTTTCGCGCGTATTCATAAAAGACCCGGGCGAAACCGAACTGCTCCCGGGCGAAGTGGTTGAAAGAAGCGAATTTGCGGAAGAAAATGAAAAAGCGGAAATGAATAAATTAAAAGGCGCGGAAGGCGTTGAAATGTTTATGGGTATTTCCCGCATTTCACTTTCAACAAGAAGCTTCCTTTCTGCCGCATCCTTCCAAGAAACCGCCAAGGTATTGATTAATGCCGCAACAACCGGTAAGATTGACCCGCTTGAGGGCTTGAAAGAGAATGTCATCATCGGCCGCCTAATCCCTGCTGGAACCGGATTTGACTACGAAGCCCCGGCTGAATAATACAAGACTACAAAGACACTCTCGATATTTCGGGAGTGTTTTTGGTTAAAGATTGATTTTTTAGCTTAAATTTGGTAATATGAAGGCGTAAATAAGAACTAGACTTCCACAAATCCAAACCACAAATACGCACAAATTAGAAAATTAATTTATTAGTGCGAATTAGTGATAATAATTAGTGGAAGTTTTGTACAAATTATAATTTTATGTCCGGACACTCAAAGTGGGCCACAACCAAAAGAGCCAAAGAAGCCGTAGATAAAAAGAGAGGAAAAATATTCACCAAACTTGCGAACGAAATTATCATCGCGGCGCGCGAAGGCGGAGACCCAACGATGAATTTTAAGTTGCGCGTGGCAATAGACAGGGCGCGCGCGGCAAATGTGCCAAGAGAAAATATTGACCGCGCCATCAAACGCGGAACCGGTGAAGATAGCGGAGCGGCAGTTGAAGAATTGGTCTATGAAGGTTTTGGACCGGCAGGGTCGGCGGTTATTGTTAAGTCCTTAACCGACAACAAAAACCGTTCGGCTTCGGAAATCAAGCACGTTTTCACGGAACATGGCGGTTCTATTGCTGGCACCGGCGCGGTAATGTGGATGTTTCTGAAACGTGGCGCCATAAGAATTCCAAAGCAACCGCTTGCCAATATTGAAATGCAATTAATTGAAGCCGGCGCCGAAGATATCCGCGAAGAAGAAGACAATATCGTAATTTATACCAAAGTTGAAGATTTGCAAAAAACCAAAGACGCGCTTGAAAAATCGGGATTTGCGGTTTCTGACACCGACATTGAATTCGTCCCGAAAGAAAGCAAAAAAATCACTGACGAGTCAGAAAAAGAAAAACTGGAAAATTTCTTCGGCGATTTGGACGACATGGACGATGTGGGAGATTTTTATACAAACGTTGAGATGTAATTTCAATGTTATTCCCGCGAAGGCGGGAATCCAGAATACTAAACTGGATTCCGAATCAGATTCGGGGGTGACAAATAATAAAATGATTATTCTAGGCATTGACCCCGGAATAGCCACAACCGGCTACGCGATAATCCGCAAAGAATGCGGTAAATTTGAAGCAATAAAATACGGATGCATTCTGACTGAAAAAGGCGGCGATTTGGAATCGCGCCTTTTTGATATAAGCAAAGAATTGGAACAAATTATCAAAGAATACAAACCGGAAAAAATATCCATAGAAAAACTGTTTTTTTCAAAAAATGTAAAAACCGCGATGAATGTCGGGCACGCTCGCGGAGCCATACTTCTCACCGCAAAAAAATGCGGCCTCTCCATAAACGAATATCCTCCAAATGAAGTTAAACTATCGGTGAGCGGATATGGAAAAGCCGATAAAAGACAGGTGCAAAGAATGGTGCAACTATTATTTAACTTAAAAGAAATTCCCCACCCCGATGATGCCGCCGACGCCCTGGCCATCGCCTACACCTGCGGAGTGAACGTAAAATAAAAAACCGCCTCCTTCTGAGACGGTTTTAAATTTTACAAAATACCTAATTTTTTACACATAATCCAATGTCTCAAGTTCGTTTTGCTCATTTCAAACAAGTAATTCATCGGATTGCCGTAAGGATTATTTTTTGATAAGACATAGTCTAAAATCTCTTTGCAAGTCAGACGGATAAACACATATCCGTGTTTTTTGCCAAAATATTTATTGAGAATTCTCCGCGCCTTCCCGATTTTAAACACCCCTGTCTTTTCGCGGATTATCACATCGTTCAATATAGGTATTGAAAAAAAATTATTATATCTGTCATGCGCAATCATTTCTTCAAACGACTTATATCTTGCATAGTCGCAAAAACAAAAATTTCTTGCGGCGTGAATCAATTCGTGCCGTATAACTCCGGTAACATCAACGTTTACAATAGGAACCGCGAATGACGTTGTCTCTTTTTTTTCCCTGAAATCAACCATGCGACACAACCCGTCAACTCCGTAAAATCGCCCATACCACGGCAAAATCATCTTAAAAATTATAACCCAACTCATATCCACACCATATTTATCTTTTAAATATGCCAATTCTTTCTTTATTCTTTTTTGATAGCGCGGCGAAACCAACTTTATTTTTTCCGGCCATAATTCAATGAGCTCGTCTCGCGACTGATGTTCGGATACCCAAAGAATCCGCATTCCTCTTTGAATAAAATTCTCTTCCGTTTCAAATTCAAACGGAATAATACCCAAATCATCCAGTTCAAAGACGCTTAAAACCATTGTTCTCCTATTCTCCGATTTTAAAGACCGATATAATATCTTTTCACAAAATTAATAAAATGTCAAGAACGCAAAAACCGTCCCGGATATGGGACGGTTTTAAAAAATTAAAAAACGCTAATCCCCTTCTACTTGCTCCAACTTCCAACCATCCAAATCTTTATTTTTTGAAAGCAAAAATTTAATGTCCGGCAGCAAATTTTTCAAATGAAATTCAACATTCTCCATTTCCACTTCTTCGCGCATATCGTTTTCTCCGTGTTTGCGCAAGCCGTCAACATTGCCGATTACAATTGAAACTTCATTAATTTTTTTCAAATTATGTTTTACTTGAATAAATTTAACCGCATCTGAAATTTCTTTAGCTAATATAATGTCGTGCATATGATTTTAACAATATCCCACCCAGTGGGAATCCCACTGGGTGGGATATTTGGGATATTGTAGATTCGTTAATGCGTGGCGCAAGCGATACACGGATCGTACGCGCGGATTAGTTTTTTAATTTCCCAATCGCGGTTGGCTTCCGAAATATTTTTAATCTGCGGCAGATAAATTTTCAAATCATCTTCCAGATTGGACAGAAATTGAGCGGTCGGAGTGATAATATTGCATTCTAAAATAGTACCGTCTTTTGAAACTTTATAATAATCAAAAAGAGTTCCGCGCGGCGCTTCCACTGCTCCATAACCCTCGCCTGCGCGAATTTTCGGCTCACGCCAATCGGCCACCGCCGGACTTTTGGCAAAAACTTTCAAAATATCCCTTGCTTCCAAAACACAATGTAAAAGTTCCACCGCCTGCGCGAAAATATTATGGAAAGAATTATAATCCGGCAACCTTCCATTAAATTTTCTCCATTCTTTTTTTGCCTCCGGACGCAATTTACCAAAATTATTGTTAATTCTCGCGAGCGCACCGGCCATATGCGAAATTCCCGCGATTTTTGTTCTCTTAACCGCTTCGCCTTTAAATTCAAACTCTTTCACGAATTCATCCATAAATTTTTGAAGCGTCATTTTTTTCCCGTCAGCCGACATTTTTCCATCGTAAATCGCGTATTCTTTATCGCTTGAAAGCGAAGTATAAATTGTTTTTCTTTCAAATTTCGGATATTTCAATTTGCGGAAAAATTCCGCCATTTTCCAAGCATCTCCCAAAACCGATTCTGCCATTTCAAACAATTCTTTAAACTCTTTGCCGGAAGGCAGAGCGCGAAAACCGCCAATCCGCGAGGAAATCACATGAACCGTCCTGCCGCCAACTTTTTCCACAATTTTAACGCCAAAATCGCGTATTTTAAGAGCAGAACCGGCCATCGCGGGTGTTTTACCAATTACAGTCAAATCGTTCGGAATTTGAAGAAAATCGGGGTATGAAAGAAAATACAAATGCAGGGCATGGCTATGAATAACTTGCGCGTGTTCCAGGAGTTTCCGGAGAGCATTAGTTTCTTCGTTTGCATCAATTCCAAAAGCATTTTCTATTGCTTTAATTGTTGAAAGATTGTGCACCACCGGACAAATTCCGCAAATACGCGCCGTTATTATTGGCGCTTCGTAATACTTTCTTCCCACGAGCATTCCTTCTATCAAACGCATCCCCTCTTCGGTGATAATTTTTGCCTTGGCAATATTTCCTTTCATCAACTCCCCTTCAAAACTAAGATGCCCTTCGGTCTTGGCGATGTGGTTAATTTTTATTTTCATAAGCACTTTTGATTTCTTTTTTGATTCCAAAAAATTCTTTCGCGTGTTCGGCCCGCCCGCCGTCTCTTTTGTCCAAAAATACGGTGAAATTTTTAAGCCCTTCTGTTTGTCCGGCCGTCTGGTTCAAGAGTCCCCTGCAACCCCAGCACGCTTGTTTGGATTTCAAACAGACCGCGTTGCATCCGCCTCGCGTTGCCGGGCCCAAACATTCTTCGCCTTTTTGCAAAAGACATTCATACCCATTTGCCTGGCATTCAAAACAAACCGGCCGTTCCGGATGACGCAATAATTTTCCGGCAAGCAAATTATTGACAACTTCAAGAAAATCTTCGGCGTTTATCGGGCACCCGGGAATCATAAAATCAACCTTGACCACCTCGTCCAGCCGTTTTATCTCCGGATTATCCAAGCCCTGCAAATTTTTATAAACCGTTTTCGCAATCTTTGTTTTATTGCCCCAATTTTTTATCTGATGAATTCCGCCCATAATGGCGCAATTTCCAAGCCCGATTAAAATTTTTGACCTTTCGCGGAGCGATTTTAATTTTGTCAGATTGGCTTTAGTTATCGGACTTCCTTCCACAAAAACGACATCGTATTTTTCATCCGCATTATGCGCGTCTTCTTCAATCAAACGAAAATTTTTCACTTCCAAATCTTTTGTCAATTCCAAAAATCTTTTCCCCAAATCCAAAATGGCGAATTCGCATCCTTCACAACACGTTAAGCTGACTATGGCAATTTTTGGCTTACTCATAATAACGCGTCCGGTATATCTTTTAATTCTTCATAAGTAAAAATGGTGCCGTCTTTACAGACATACTTCTCGCCCACCGCGCAGTGCTGGCACACGCCTTTTCCGCAATGCATTCGACGTTCCAACGAAATATAAATATCTTTCGGCAAAACTCCCATTTTTTCAATTTGCTCCATACAAACTTTATACATTATCGGCGGACCGCACATTATAATTTTCGGATTAGCCGCCACCTTGGCGACTTCAAACAGATGAGTTATGAGTCCTGTATCGCAAGCCAGTTCCGCGCCCTTTGTATCTTCTAAAATAAGATGTAAATCAAAATATTTTCTCCATGCCTTAAATTCATCGCGGAAAAGCATTGATTGCCAATCTTTCGCGCCATAAAATACCTGCGGCTTACTTTTTGGTTTGAAATTATTGGCAATCATCTCTTTTATAAGCCCGCGGATAACAATAACCGCTGTCCCCCCGCCAACCATCAGCAGATTTCTTCCTTCAAAAACCTTTAACGGCGGAAAACCGTTGCCATACGGACCGCGAAAAGTAAAAGAATCGCCAATTTTTAACTCAAACATTTTATTTGTCAAAAGTCCGGTTTTTCTGACAACAATTTCAATATCGTCGCCGTCATTTGTCGGCGAGCAAATATCAAAAGGCGCTTCGCCAAACCCCGGAATGCCAACCAAGCAAAATTGTCCGGGCTTAAAATCAATCCACTCATCAAGTTTCAACGCAAAAAGACGGATATTTTCCGTTTCGTCTTTTATCTTCGTAATTTTTGCCCAAAATGGCTTATAATAATTTTCTTCCATAGGATAGGGGGGCGGGTCCCCCGCGGGGCCCCGTCCCCCGAAAGTTAAAATTTTGTATCATTTTTCTCCCATAATTTTTTTAAGATTTTTTCTTACGTCAATTTCAACCGGGCACACCTCCGAACATCGTCCACAACCAACACACCCGACCATTCCATAATCGTTTGGAATGCGCAAAAATTTATGCATATACCAAAAACGAATTCTTTCGGCGATTTTATCTTTAAAAACATACCCGCCCGCCACGCTAACGCTGGCGTTTAGCGGGCGCGGTCCGCCGGCAATTTTTGAAAAATCCTGGTAAAAACAATTCCCCCAAACTCTATCGCGACACGCTTTTTCACCTTTAACAGAATCTTCAAAGTCAAAACAAAAACAAGTGGGGCAGGCAATAGCGCATTTTCCACAGGCAATACAAATTTTCCCAAGCTCGTCCCAAATTTTATGATTATAAGATTTTTCAAATACTTCGTGAATTTCTCTGGCTTCGGCGCGGTCGCGCGGGCTGATATTCCCCACCTGACGCAGATTGATATATGGTATTTTTAATTTTTTTAGCACATCTTCCCCAACATCGGTTCCGGCATAGCAAATTTTAACGTCAAAAAATATATCAAATGGGACATATTCCAAATCACTCAACGTAAAATCCCTGCGGGTTTTGACGATTTGGCTTTTTTCATCCATTCCAACGACAAAAATATTTTTTCTCTGTTTCTGGTAGTAAGCGTCTTTTTTAAAAACTTCGTCATAGAGAGCCAGCGCCTTCAAATCAAAAAAGCGGACGCCAAAAATTGCCCGTTTTTCCACATTAAAAATCTCCTTTATTTTTTTTCCGGAAAATTCTAAAATTTTCTCCTTTGAAGGATAAAATACTTGCTTAAAACTATTCCTCGGCACTTCATTCCCTTCGTAAAATTCCCGCGCGCTTTCCAATTCTTTTATAACCAAATCATTTTCAGTTTTATAAGAACCAAAAACTTTATACTTTTTGCCCTGAAGTAAATTAAAAATTTTTTGAACTTCGCTTTTCATTCTTCCATTATAGCAAATTTTTTGTCCACATAACAAAAATACCTCAATAAAAAATTGAAGTATTTTGGTGCCGAGGGTGAGAATCGGACTCACAACACAAGGATTTTCAGTCCTCTGCTCTACCACTGAGCTACCTCGGCTTGGTTGCGGGGGTGGGATTTGAACCCACGACCTCATGGTTATGAGCCATACGAGCTACCAGACTGCTCTACCCCGCGATAATAATTTTATAAACTTCGTTGGTGGGCGTACATGGATTTGAACCATGGACCTCAGTCTTACCGCGCCCGACTTGCCTGACGTCAAATTATTCTTAAACTCTCAGTGGTGGGCGTACATGGATTTGAACCATGGACCTCAGTCTTATCAGGACTGCGCTCTAGCCAACTGAGCTATACGCCCATTACTTAAAGTTTAAGAAGTATTTTTTAAAAATAGAAAGACAAGTCAGGCGGGCGGGTCAGGACTGCGCTCTAGCCAACTGAGCTATACGCCCGTAATTACGCCCGCCAGTGAAGTTTGTCTTTAAATATACGCCCTTGATTTTCTATACTATTATAACAGAACCTTTTGTGTTTGACAAGAGCCGTAAAATATATTATAATATTACAAAATAATAAACGGGCTGTAGCGCAGTGGCTTAGCGCACCTGCTTTGGGAGCAGGGGGTCGTGGGTTCAAATCCCACCAGCCCGACCATCCTTTGCTAAAACTTCGGACGACAAGCCGTAATTTTTGCGGGTATCATATAATGGCTATTATGTGAGTTTTCCAAACTCAACACACGGGTCCGATTCCCGTTACCCGCTCCATTTTTAAAAATACAAAAAACTTAATACTTTTAATTCGTATAATTATCAAATTCGCACATCTTATACGAAAACACATCGTATAATAACGAGTTAAACGAAATTTTGGGCAACAAATAATTAAGATATTTAAATTGGGCTCTTTTC
>CAZGDX010000006.1:0-28822 GCA_964525225.1 uncultured Gammaproteobacteria bacterium | reverse complement strand
CCGCATTAAGCTCAGAGCGTACGACCATAAAATTATTGACCAATCGGCCCGGACAATTCTTGAAACAGCGGAAAGAAACGGAGCGCAAGTTGTTGGTCCGATACCATTGCCGACGGAAAAAAGAAAATACACCGTGAACAGGTCCACATTCGTGCACAAAGACGCGAGAGAGCAATATGAAATGAGAATTCATAAAAGAATTTTAGATATTATTGAACCGACTCCAAAAACAATTGATTCTCTGACTAATTTGAATTTGCCAGCCGGAGTTGACGTGGAAGTGAAGATGCAGTTATAAAATGCAGAATGCGGAATCGGGAATGATGAATTAAAAAAATAATTCTGAATTCCTAATTCATAATTCTGAATTTAAGAAGTTCATCCAATGGACGGCAAAGAAAGGCCTTGAGTAACAAAAGAAAGCGCCAGAAGGAAACCTTTGCGAGATTCAACGGCGAAATAGAAAGGAAATTGAAATCATAAATACACAAAAGCCTAAAATTAAATAAAACAGCGAAAGCGTTAACTTTTGATGTTTTGGTTAATACAAAGAAAGGCTATCCACCCAGAAATTTCAAATTTTAAATTTCAGATTGCAGATTGTAATTTTGAAATTTGAAATCTGAAATTTGCAATTTTTGGGCGGGTAGTTTTTTAAATGAAGAATTTATATTATGAAGTTTATAGTCGGTAAAAAAATTGAAATGACGCAAAAATTCAGAGAAGACGGGACTGTGGTGCCGGTTACTTTGGTTAAAGTTGATTCTTGCGTTGTGTCTCAGATAAAAACAATGGAAAAGGACGGCTATACCGCGGTGCAGATCGGATGCGGAGAAAAGAAAAAAGAAACAAAATCGGTAAGCGGACATTTGAAAGGATTGCCGATTTTTTCACACATTGAAGAATTCAGGGTTGGTGAAGAAGATTTAAAAAAATATAACCGCGGAGACAAAATTGAAGTTTCCATTTTTGAACCGGGTGAAAAAATTACAATTTGCGGAATTTCAAAGGGCCGCGGATTTCAGGGCGTGGTTAAAAGACACGGGTTTCACGGACATCCAACCACTCACGGCACAAAAGACGCCGTAAGAATGCCAGGTTCCATTGGCGCCGGCGGAGTTCAGCGCGTTTTGAAAGGAATGAAGATGTGCGGAAGAATGGGATGTGACAGGGTTACTGTTAAAAATATTGAAGTTATTGAAATTAACAAAGAGAAAAAAATTATCTCTTTAAAAGGCGCGGTGCCCGGACCGAGAAACGGATTGGTAATTTTGACCAAATAATTTTATTTAGTATGGCAAAAGTAAAAGTTTACAATCAAGAAGGGAAAGCGCAAAGCGAAATGGATTTGAAGCCGGAAATTTTTGATGTTGTCGCGAAAGAATCGGTAATTCATCAGGTTGTTGTCGGTCTTATGGCAAACGCGCGCCAAACCCTCGTGCATACAAAAACAAAAGGTGAAGTGAGGGGCGGCGGAAAAAAACCATGGGCGCAAAAAGGAACAGGACGAGCGAGGCAGGGTTCCATAAGGAATCCGCAATGGGTTGGCGGCGGTATTGCTTTTGGCCCGAGAAAAGAAAGAAGCTACAAACAAAAAATAAACAAGAAAATGAGACAAAAATCGTATTTTATGTGCCTTAGCGATAAGGTTAAAAACGGCAATTTGGTTGTTGTGGAAAATTTTGAAATAAAAAATGCCAAAACAAAAGATATGGTTTCAATGATTAAAAAATTGCCGGTTGGAGAAAAAACATTGCTTGCTCTTCCAGTTCTTGATGAAAAGATAGTCAGGTCAATAAAAAATATTCCTTGGGTCCGGACAATTTTGGTAAATAATTTAAATACTCTTGAAGTTTTGAAATATAAATACTTGCTGATGCCGGTTGAATCAATAAAAAAGATTGAAGAGATGTATATAAAATAAAGATACTATGTCGTTTTTAGATAAATTTAAATTTGGAAAAAAACCTTTTAAAACCGCTGATGACAAAGCGGAGGATGTTAAGATTGAAGATAAAAAATCAAAACCGGCAAAGAAGACCGCTAAAAAAAGTTCGGTAAAATCCCTTGAACAAGAAGCCAAAAAATCTGAAAAACCCAAAGTTAAGACAAAAAAAGAAGATACAAAGGAGTCGCACCGCATTCTTATCCGGCCGATAATTTCAGAAAAAGCCACGGATTTAACCGCAAACGGACAGTATGTTTTTGAAGTTTTTCCGCGAGCCACCAAACCGGAAATAGGAAAGGCGGTAAAAAATGTTTATGGAGTAACGCCTGTAAAAGTTCGGATTATCAATTCTGCCGGAAAAGAGGTTAGATTCGGAAGAGATACGGGAAAATTAAAAAATAAAAAGAAAGCGATTGTAACTCTTAGAAAAGGAGATAAAATAGAAATTTACGAGGGAGTATAAAACTTATGTCGCCACTTAAATCATACAAACCAACAACATCCGGAAGACGTTTTGCAAACGTTGACGCTTTTAGCGATATCACAAAACAGGAACCGGAAAAGAAACTCATAGTTATCAAAAAAAGAACCGGCGGAAGAAACTCGCAAGGAAAGATTACTGTTCGCCATCGCGGCGGAGGTTCAAAACGTTTTATTCGGCTGGTTGACGCAAAAAGAGACAGATTTGACGAAACGGCTAAAGTTTTGGCAATTGAATACGACCCAAACCGCAACGCGCGCATTGCCTTGTTGGAATATCCGGATAAAACAAAGTCGTATATTGTCGCGCCGCATGAATTGAAAACAGGAGATGAAATAATGTCTTCAAAAAACAGATTGGAAGTTAAAGTTGGAAACAGGATGCCGTTAAAACATATCCCTCAAGGTGTTGCGATTCACGATGTTGAATTAAATCCGGGAAGGGGCGGAGTGGTGGCAAAGGGAGCAGGGACAAGCACGCAAATCTTGGCTGTGGAAAATGGTTACGCGCAAATTAAAATGCCTTCAAAAGAAATCAGAATGGTCAGCGAAAATTGTCTGGCAACTATCGGAACGGTAAGCAATCCCGATTATAATTTGATCCGTTGGGGAAAAGCCGGAAGAATGCGCCACAGAGGAATTAAACCGACTGTCAGAGGCAAGGCCATGAATCCTGTGGACCATCCGCACGGCGGAGGTGAAGGGCATAATCCGATCGGTTTGAAAGCGCCCAAGACAAAATGGGGAAGAAAGGCGCTTGGCGTCAAAACACGCAAAGCCAAGAAGTGGTCCAATAAATTTATGTTGAAGAGAAGAAGCAAATAAGAAACAATTTAAGATTTCCGATTTCAGATTTAAGAATACGGAAGTCATCCTGAGCGAAGCGAAGGATCTCGCGTGGCTGTTAATTGGCCAAAACAATCAAGTGAGATATGAGATTCCTCGCCCTGCTCGGAATGACGGACGGAACAAATCGTAAATCGTAAATCTAAAATCAATAAATTATTTTATGTCACGTTCGCTCAAAAAAGGTCCTTATGTTGACGAAAAGCTGCTTAAAAAGATTTTAAGCAGAAAAATTAACGACAAGACCGTAATTAAAACTTGGTCCAGAGATTGCACCATTACACCGGAAATGGTTAGCTTTACAATCGGAGTGCATAATGGTAGGATTCATGTGCCGGTTTTTATAGTTGAAAATATGGTCGGACACAAATTGGGTGAATTTGCTCCAACTAGAAAATTCATAAGGCATGGCGGAAAAATACAAAAAGAGCTGGAATCAAAGGCAGCCGCGTCCGCGGCTCCGTCTTCAGCGCCGGCTCCGGCAGCTAAATAAGAATTATGGAAATCAAAGCGCACGCAAAATTTATCAGAATGTCGCCGCGGAAAGTTAAATTAGTCGCGGATTTGATAAGGGGTTCTTCGGTTAAAAATGCGGAAGTCCAGCTTAGGTTTGCAAAAAAAATGGCATCCGTTCCGGTAGCAAAACTTTTGAAATCAGCCGTTGCCAACGCGGAAAATAATTTCAGTTTGAAAAAGGAAAATTTGTTTGTAAAAACCATTTATGCAAACGAAGGTCCGATGTTGAAAAGATGGAGAGCGAGGGCTTTTGGAAGAGCGGGTTCTATTTTAAAAAGAATGTGCCATGTAACTATTGTTCTTGATGAGATTCCGAGCGCGGAAAAGAAAGCTGTTGCGGAAAAAATTAAGACCGTAAAAACTGAAGAGAAAAAAATTGTTAAAAAAATTAAAAAAACAGAGAAGAAATAAAAATATAAATTGCAAATTTCAAATTGCAAATTGCAGAATGACGCAAAATAAATTTGAAATCTGAAATCTAAAATTTGAAATTAAGTTTATGGGTCAGAAAGTCCATCCAAAAATTTTCAGAATCAAAAATATCTATTCGTGGGATTCCAAATGGTTTGCCAGAAAAGATTATCAAAAGTTCTTAGAAGAAGACGTAAAGATCAGAACTTTTTTGATGAAAGAACTTAGAAATTCGGCTATAGACCGGGTTGATATTGAACGTACTCAAAATAATTTGACGATTATAATCCATACGGGAAAACCGGGTGTGATTATCGGACGCGGCGGGCAAGGCGCGGAAGAATTGAAAGCCAAACTGGTTGCCAAGTTTTTGAAAAAACAAATGCAAAATAAAGACAGAAAAATGAGCGTTAATCTTAATATCCAGGAAGTCCAAAAACCGGTCCTTTCGGCCAAAATTGTCGCCGAATCGGTCGCAATGGATTTGGAAAAAAGAATGCCTTTCAGAAAAGTTATGAAGCAAACTCTTGACAAGATAGAAAAAGGCGGAGCGCTCGGAGCAAAAATTTTGATTAGCGGACGTTTGAATGGAGCTGAAATCGCGCGCCGGGAGAAACTTTCCTGGGGTAAAATTCCTTTGCAAAATTTGCGCGCCGATATTGACTACGCGCGGGCAACAGCATTTACCGCGAGTTACGGCACAATCGGCGTTAAGGTCTGGATTTATAAAGGAGAAGTATTTAAAAAATAAGATTTTTTACTACAAATTACAAATCAAATACAAATATACAAATAAAATAATCGAATTTGTATATTTGTAAAAAATTTGTAATTCGTAGCGGTTTATGTTAATGCCCAAAAAAGTAAAACATAGAAAATGGCACAAAGGCAGAGCCAGAAATAAAAGAATCGCAACCGACAAAGTTGAGCTAAGTTTTGGTTCTTATGGTATTAAGGCAACCAGTTCCTCGTGGGTAACTTCACGTCAAATAGAATCCGCAAGACGCGCGATTATACATCATTTTAAGCGTGGCGGAAAACTTTGGATACGGATTTTTCCGGACAGACCGGTAACGACAAAAGGCGCGGAAATGCCGATGGGTAAAGGAAAGGGCGCGGTTGACCACTATGTCGCGGTTGTAAAACCGGGAATGATCTTATTTGAGGTTGATGGCATAACGGAAGAACTTGCCAGAGAGGCATGCCGGTTGGCAGGATATAAATTGCCGGTAAGAAGCAAATTCGTGAAAAAAATATAAATGTACTTTATGAAAATAAGCGATTTAAGAGAAAAAACAGAAACAGAATTGAAAAAAATGCTTGCCGCCGAACAAGAAAAGGTGAGGGATTTGAGATTTAGGGTCTCGCAAAGACAGCTTAAAAATTTGCGCGAAATCAGAAAGGCAAAAAAATTAATCGCGCGGATTTTAACAATAAAGAAAGAAAAAACTACGAAATAACTACGAAAAAATAATTATTTTTATGGAAAAAGAAGCAAAAAAAAGAAAATTTGAAGGATTGGTCGTCTCGGATAAAATGCAAAAGACGATAGTGGTTAGAGTTGACCGAAAAAAAACGCATCCAAAATATTTAAAACAATATACCGCGAGCCGTCGTTTTAAGGTACATGATGAAAAAGGAACTTGTAAAATCGGAGACAAGGTTGTTTTTGAAGAATGCAAGCCGATGTCAAAAGATAAAAGATGGAGAGTGATATATAACTAAATGCAGAATGCGGAATTACGCAAGTCATCCTGAGCGAAGCGAAGGATCTCACGCAGTTGCCTGATGGTAAGGTCAATCAAGTGGGGTATGAGATTCCTCGCTACGCTCGGAATGACGCAAAAATAATTCTGAATTCTGAATTCATAATTTTGAATTTAAGATATGATACAGCTTAGAACAATGTTAAAAGTAGCGGATAATACCGGAGCCAAAAAGCTTCAGTGTATTAAAGTTCTCGGAGGATATCAGAGAAGATATGCCGGAATTGGAGATATTATCACATGTGTCGTAAAAGACGCGGCGCCGAGAGGAACGGTAAAAATGCACGAAGTCGCGCACGCGGTTGTGGTGAGAACCGTAAAAGAGACGAGAAGAAAAGACGGGTCTTACATACGTTTTGACGAAAATGCCGCGGTAATAATTGATAAAAAAACGAAAGAACCGAGAGGGACGCGTATTTTTGGACCGATCGCGAGAGAACTTAGAAACAAGGGTTTTGCAAAAATAATCTCGCTCGCGCCGGAAGTTGTATAAAAAGTTATAAGGAACTTACTCCCACGAATCTTTATCACGAATACGCGTGAATTTGAAAATTATTTATTAGTGCGGATTAGTGGCAGAGATTAGTGGAAGTTTAGTGCCAATTATAAAATTTATGAAGATAAAAAAAGGCGACAAAGTTAAGATGCTTAGCGGCAAAGACCGGGGAAAAACCGGTAAGGTTATAAAAGCAAGAGATGGCAAAATTTCTGTGGAAGGTTTGAATTTGGTAAAAAAACATATGCGTCCGAAAAAGCAAGGAGAGAAAGGGCAAAGAATAGAAGTTCCGCGTTCTGTTGATATTTCAAAAGCAATGCTGGTATGTCCGGGATGCGGCGCGGCAACCAGAATCGGATACAAATTGACCGATAAAGGCGTAAAGCAAAGATTTTGCAAAAAATGCAAACAGAATATATAAATAAATTTAAAATCTGAAATTTTAAATTAAAAGTATGACAAGATTAAGAGAAAAATATGAAAAGGAAGTAGCGCCGATGATGATTAAGAAATTTGGCTACAAAAATAAAATGGCCGTGCCAAAAATGGTAAAGGTTGTTTTAAATGTTGGTTTGAGCCAGGGATTAAAAGACGCGAAAATAATTGATGTTGCCGAACAGACGCTGGTAAGAATCACCGGGCAAAAACCCGTGAAAACAAAGGCAAAAAAATCAATTTCGGCTTTTAAAATCCGCAAAGGAATGATTGTCGGAATGAAAGTGACTTTAAGAAAAGACAGAATGTATGATTTTGTTGACAAACTGATAAACGTAAGCATGGCGCGCATCCGCGATTTTCGCGGTCTTTCTCCAGAATCAATGGATAGGCAAGGAAATTTCAGCATTGGCTTAAAGGAAAACATAATGTTTCCCGAAATCCGCCCTGACGAAATTGAAAAAATACATGGTCTTGAAATAACAATTAACACAAATGCAAAAAGCAAAGAAGAAGGGTTGGAACTGTTGACACTACTCGGATTTCCGTTTAAAAAGAATTAAACGACTACTATTATTATGGCTACAGAGTCACAAATAGCAAAATCAAATAAAAAACCAAAATTCAGCACGCGTGTCGTCAGAAGATGTTGGCGTTGCGGAAGAAAACACGGTTATATGCGCGATTTTAATTTGTGCAGAATTTGTTTTAGGGAACTTGCAAATAAAGGGGAAATTCCCGGTGTAACCAAATCGAGCTGGTAAATTACAATACTGCGGAAGCACAGAATTGACGAGATGCAGAAAAAATAAATTTCCGTATTCCGCAAGTTCCGTAATTCCGTAGTAAAATATAAAAATATTTTTTATGATAACAGACCCAATTTCAGACATGTTAACAAGGATAAGAAATGCCTCAATAATTAAAAAAAGAGAGGTTGTTTTGCCGTTTTCAAAAATGAAATTGGCAATAGTAAAAATTTTAAAAGAAGAGGGGTATATTGAAGATTTTAAAAAGGAAGATGGCGGAATGACGGGATTAAAGATAAATCTGAAATATGTAAATAACCGTCCGGCAATTGTTTCCATAAAAAGGGTGAGCAAGCCGGGGAGAAGAATTTATTCAGCATCCGGAGATTTGCCGAGCGTGCTTGGCGGAAAGGGTATCGCGGTCGTTTCAACTTCGCAAGGAGTAATGACCAACAAGGAAGCAAGAAAAAGAAAACTGGGAGGCGAAGTTGTGTGTGAAGTGTTTTAAAAAGAAACGGATAACATCAAACATAAAATTATGTCAAGAATAGGAAAAAAAGAAATCAATATACCGAAAGGAGTGGAGATAAAATTGTCCGGCAGTTTTATAATTGTAAAAGGGCCGAAAGGAGAACTAAAACAAGCTCTTCCAAAAGAAGTTGTAATAAATATTGAGGGAGAAACGGTAAAAGTCGGCGTTTTGAATCCGCAGGAAAAACATCAACGTTCGTTATGGGGACTTTTTCAGCGGCTTATAAGCAATATGGTTAAAGGCGTGACCGAAGGATATGAAAAAAAATTGGAAATAGTCGGTGTTGGTTTTAAAGTGAATCTTGCGGGGAAAAAGCTGACTTTGGAAGTGGGTTTTTCGCATCCTGTAATTTTTGAACTTCCGGAAGGAATTGAAGCAAGCGTTGAAAAAAATTCTTTGATTATAATAAAAGGAATTGACAAGCAGCTGGTCGGGGAAATTGCGGCAAGAATCAGAAAAATTAAAAAGCCGGAGCCGTATAAAGGAAAAGGAATAAGATACTCGGACGAGGTGATAAGGAGAAAAGCCGGCAAGACGGCAAAATCCTCGGCATAAGGAGTAAAATTATTATTTAAAAGTTATGAATACGCAAAAAAAGAAAAAATTAATAGGTGAAAGAAGACGCATGCGGGTGAGAGCAAAAATGCAAGGCACTTCGGAATGCCCGCGCCTTTCGGTTTTCAGAAGCGCGAATCATATTTCCGCGCAACTTATAGATGATGTAAAGGGCTTTACTCTGGCAAGCGCTTGCGACACCGAGCTTCCGAAAAAGTTTGACGCGGGAGAAAGAACCGGAAAAATTGCGGTTGCCTTTGCTGTTGGGAAAAAAATCGCCGAAAAGGCCTCGGATAAAGAAATAAAAAAAGTTATTTTTGACCGCGGCGGATATAAATATCACGGAAGGGTTCGGGCTGTGGCGGAAGGCGCGCGCGAAGGCGGTTTGAAGTTTTAAAACGATACTACGGAAGTACAAAAAAACAGAATACGGAAAGACGGTGAATGAATATTCTGTATTCTGTGATTTCCGTAATTCCGTAGGAAAAATATAAATATATTTTATGATGAACAATAAAGATAATAAAAAATTTAGAAGGTCTTCCGGTCCAAGAGAAGAGAAGGAGTTTGACCAAAAGATTTTGGACCTTGCCAGAGTGACCCGCGTAACCAAAGGCGGAAAGCATATGCGTTTCCGCGCATGTGTTATTTTGGGAGATAAAAAAGGCCAGGTGGGATACGGAGTGGCGAAAGGGGCCGACGTGTCAATCGCGGTAAACAAGGCAGCCACCAAGGCAAAAAAGAATATCGTAAAAGTTGCGTTTGTGGATGGAACTATTCCGCATGAAATTTGGGAAAAATTCGGAGCGGCAAAAGTAATGATTAAGCCGGCACCAAAAGGCACGGGTATTAAAGCCGGAGGCGCGATGCGCGTGATTTTTGAACTCGCGGGCGTGCCGAATATTGTCGGCAAAATTTTAGGTTCAAATAATAAAATAAACAACACAAAAGCAACTTTGAGCGCTTTAAAGAAATTGGAAGATTGGAAAAAATAATTATTTTTTATGACTATCGGATTGCACACAATTAAACCCGCGAAGGGTTCAAGAAAAAAAGTAAGACGTTTGGGACGCGGACACGGTTCCGGACGCGGCACCACGGCTGGACGCGGCACAAAAGGCCAGCGCGCGAGAACCGGAGGTCGTGGCGGTTTGAAGTATTTCGGCATGAAGCAGATTGTCTTGTCTCTTCCGAAAAAAAGAGGATTCAAGGGCTTGAATGAAAAGCCGCAAATTTTAAATATCGCGGATTTGGACGCGAAATTTGCAGATGGCGCGGAAATCAAGCCGGCGATTTTGAAAAAAACCGGTTTGATTGAAAGCGCGACAAATGTTAAAATTTTAGGTAAGGGAGAAACAAAGAAAAAATTTTCCGTCAGTGGTTGTCAATTTTCAAAATCCGCAAAAGAAAAAATAGAGAAAGCCGGCGGAACAACTAAATAAAATACGAAGCGCGAAATCCGAAATACGAAATAAATTCATCGGATTTAGAATTTATAATCTTAAATTATGGCATCTTGGACAGATAAATTATCGCAATTTTGGAAAGTAAAAGATTTAAGAAAAAGCATTTTGTTTATTTTGGGGACGCTTGTCATTTTTCGGTTCGCGGCGCATATTCCGATTCCGGGAGTGAATTTGGAAAATTTACGCGCGTTTTTTAGTTCAAACCAAATTTTGGGGTTGATGAATATTTTTTCCGGCGGCACCATGGAAAATTTTTCCGTAGTCGCTTTAGGTGTCGGTCCGTATATCACCGCTTCAATTATTTTTCAGCTTCTTGGAATGATTATTCCGAAACTTGAAGAAATTATGAAAGACGAAGGAGGAAGGGAAAAAATAAATCAATATACAAGATATTTGGCAATTCCTCTTGCCGCGCTTCAGTCATACAGCATGATTCAGCTTTTAAGGCAGTCATCGCGGCCGATTATCGCGGATATGTCGCCAATGTCGCTTTTGACAACCATCTTAACTATGACGGCGGGCACGATGTTCTTGATGTGGATTGGTGAACTTATTTCCGAAAAGAAGATGGGAAACGGAATTTCCTTGATGATTTTTGCCGGCATTATCGCCGGACTTCCAGGAGTGGTGCAAAGAGCTTTGTTCAGTTTGGACACGGGAGAAATAGCCAATCTTTTGGTTTTCGCGGCAATTGCCGTTGTAACCATTGTTGGTGTTGTTGTTATTAATGAAGGGCAAAGAAACATCCCGGTTTCCTATGCCAAACGGGTGCGCGGAATGAGGATGTTTGGCGGAGTCAATACTCATCTGCCGATAAGAGTCAATGTTGCCGGAGTTATTCCGATTATTTTTGCCATTTCTCTTATTCTGATTCCTCCGATGATAGCGCAATTTTTGGTTGGCGCGCAAACCGCGTTCGTGGCAAACGTGGCGCAATGGGTGATTAATATTTTTAGAAATCAGCTATTTTACGGGATTTCTTATTTTCTGCTTGTGGTTGTGTTCACTTATTTTTATACGGCGGTTATTTTTCATCCGCAGCAAGTCGCGGACAATCTTCAGAAGCAGGGCGGTTTTATTCCGGGAATCAGACCGGGCAAGCCGACAGCGGATTATCTGCAATACACAATTAACCGTGTCATTTTCTCCGGCGCGATATTTTTGGGCCTGATTGCGGTTTTGCCGCTTATTTTGCAAAGCTGGAGCGGAATGGCGCTCGCGATCGGCGGCACCAGTTTGCTTATCGTCGTGTCGGTGGTGATTGAAACGGTAAAACAAATTGAATCTCAACTTACAATGAGAGAATACGAAGGATTGTAAAAATGCAAGAATGTAGAATTCAGAATTAAGAATGTCCTTTTGAATAAACAAAAGGACATTTTATAAAATAAATTCCTTGTCATTCCCGCGAAGGCGGGAATCCAGAAATAAAAAAAGCAGGAGAGGGACAATAGCGAAGAAATCAGCTCTTTCAAAACTCAAGAAAACTTTTTACTTTCGCGGATTAGTTGACGCGGTTTTGGAGGACAGAAGTGTTTTTTTGGATAATTTTCAAAGCAAGGTAATGGTTGCGGCAGTTGAAGTGGAATGCAAATATGAAGATGGAAGCAAAATAAGACCAGCCCGAAAAGATTTAAGAAAAGCGCTTGGAAAATTTATTGAAACGTTGTTATTGCCCGGTCAGGATGAGATTATTTGGGATTCAGAAAAGCTGGGTGTTGATTTAATGGCAACCTGCGACAAAGTCGGATTGAGAGATTGCGACGAGCCGTTTTTGTACGCGCCAATATTTTTTGCTGTCTTGATCGCGCGAAGAAAATAATTTTAGCCGCCCGGACAACCGGGCGGTTTTTGTTTTTGACTTTTAGGCGGGAAAGTGGGAAAATTAGGGGAGAAATAAAGACAGAAAGATTTATGAAACAGACCCAATTATTAACAATGAGCGATTCTAAGGAGTTCATTGATAGAAAAAAATATTTTTAGAAAAATATAAAAGCCCGAGTGGAAAAACAAAATATAAACGTTATGTGGAGTCGCCATTGAGATATGCGGGTGGCAAGAGTCTTGCCGTCGGTTTAATTGTAGAACTTTTGCCAGATAATATTAAAAAAATAGTTTCACCGTTTTTTGGTGGAGGTTCTCTTGAAATTGCTTGTTCTAAAGAATTGGGACTTTCGGTTATTGGGTATGATATTTTTGATATTTTAACAAATTATTGGGATGTTCAAATAAATAATCCAGAAGAATTATATCAAAGATTGAAAAAATTTAATCCAACAAGAGAAGAATTCAAAAATGTAAAAGATATAATGAAGTCGCATTGGAAAGGTGAAAAAAAGATAACAAATAAATTTGATTTAGCTTCCTTATATTATTTTAATCACAATACTTCCTACGGGCCGCATTTTTTAGGATGGCCGTCGAGTGTTTACTTACAAGAAAGGCGATATCAAAAAATGATTGAAAAAGTTAGGGATTTGGAGCTAAAAAATATAAAAGTTAGGTGTTCTTCTTTTGAAGATATTATGACAAGGCACAAAGATGATTTTTTATATTGCGATCCGCCATATTATTTAGATGGCGATAGCAAAACATTTGTCGGTTTATATCCGCATAGAAATTTTCCGATTCACCATAAAGGTTTTAAGCATGAAAAACTTAGAGATTTTCTAAAAGCGCATAGGGGCGGATTTATTTTATCGTATAACAACTGTTCAATAATTAAAGAATGGTATAGAGAATTTGATATGATAGAGCCGTCTTGGCAATATACTTTTAGTCAAGGCGATACTCGTATTGGCGAAAATAGACTAAAAAATAATAACGGTAATTATATTAAAAAATCTCATGAACTAATAATATGGAAACTGCCAAAATAAAAAAAACGAGGTCTTAATAGTGAAGATGCAAGAAAGGTCAGGCAACAGGGGTACGATGACGCGCTGGAATTTGCATTGGCAATAGGTTTGGATAAAGATTATAGAAATGACGCAAAGGCAAAAAAAGATGTTATTGACCCTTCGGGCGATGCGCATTCAGTAAAAAGCGGTCAAAAGAAATGGCAAATTTTTTTGTATGGGCTGGGTAGATTTGAATCAGACGAATCTTTTACTGTCATGAATGGGATGGGAGAACTGTTAATTAATTGTATCAAAGCATTTCCTAAATCTTTTGACGAATATCAGAAAGATAAACAAAAGGCAAAAAAGAAATTACGGATACCCATGCGCGAAATGGCTGAAAAACTTAAAACACCTGTTAGACTAAAGGCGTTTATGAACAAGTCGATGTTTAATGGTGGTGAAGTTGATTATCTTACAGTAAAGCGCGATGGCAAGTTTCATGTTTTTTATTATAAAGATGTTATCGAAAAAATGAGCGAAAAACTCGAAGTGTTAAACTCTTCTGCGCGTTCAAGGGGGCAAACGCCAGAACAAAAAGTTATATTTAGGTATAAAGGAAAAAATCTTGGTGAACTTGAAATGCGAAATGACAGTCCTATTCATTATCGTGAAATAAGATTTAATATGATAAAACCGAGAGTAGGAGAATTTTTGTTTAAAGAAATCCCTTTTTCTAAGAATTTTAACAATAAAGTACTAATGTACGGAACAACTGAAAAAAGATTTGGGAGATGGTAGTATGTAAATTAGTAATCTTTAAATTAAAAAAATAGAACGAGAGATAGACGAAGAAGTTTATAAATTATACGGTCTGACGGAAAAAGAAATCAAAATAGTTGAAGAAAGTTTGCGGAAATAAATAATTTTACAAGTATGGGTGAATCAAAAAATGTAGTGCCAAAAGAATCCGATTTTCTTTTATATACTACGCCGGAAGGCAATGTAAAGGTGGAAGTATTTTTTCAACACGAAACGGTTTGGCTGACGCAAAAAAAGAATGGCGGACTTGTTTGGAGTAGGAATTCCGGCAATTAACAAACACTTGGTTAATATCTTTCAAGGCGGAGAGCTTGATGAAAATTCAGTTATTTCCATTTTGGAAATAACTGCGGAAGACGGCAAGAATTATAAGACAAAGTTTTACAATTTAGATGCAATTATATCTGTTGGTTATAGAGTAAATTCTACAGAGGCAACCCATTTTCGCGTTTGTGCGACACAAACATTGAGACAGTATATAGTTAAGGGCTTTGCGATGGATGATGAAAGATTAAAACAGAGCAAGACGCTTTTTGGTCAAGATTATTTTAAAGAGTTGCTGGAAAGAGTCCGCTCGATCAGAGCAAGCGAAAGGCGGATTTATCAGCAGATTACGGATATTTTCGCCGAATGCAGTATTGACTATGACCAAAATTCAGAGATTACCAAGAATTTTTACGCGATGGTGCAAAATAAATTTCACTATGCCATCGCCGGGTTGACTGCTGCGGAAATAATTTATACCAAAGCCGATAAAAACAAGCCGTTTATGGGCTTGACTACTTGGAAACATTCTCCTAAGGGAAGAATATTGAAATCAGACACGCTTATAGCCAAAAATTATCTGACGGAAGATAAAATTAAAAATTAGAGAGAACGGTTTCGGGATTTTTTGATTATATAGAAAATGTTATTGAAAATCATCACGCAATGAAGATGGAGGATTTGGAAAAGAGCGTGAATAAATTTTTAAGTTTTAATGAATATAAAATTTTACAAGGCAAAGGAAAAATTTCACATGAAAGAGCAGGACGAAAGGCGATCGCCGAATATGATGAATTTAATAAAACACAAAAAATAGAGTCGGATTTTGACCGAGAGGTTGTAAAGCGATTGCAGAATATTGAATCAAAGCATCATAAGAAAATTAAGAAAAAAGTAATAAATTACGTAATTAAATCTTATGAAATATCAAATTTTAATGTTTGGTTCGCAAGGGGCGGGGAAGGGAACTCAATCCGCGCTTTTGGCGGAAAAACTGAAGGTAAAGCATGTTTCCATGGGCGCGCTTTTGCGGGAAGAATCCAAAAAGAAAGGAAAGCAAGGCAAGGAAATCGCCGTTATTTTGAAATCCGGCGCGCTTGTTCCCTATGAAATCACAGTTAATCTTATTCAAAGAGAGATTAAAAAATCAAAAAACGGCATTATCGTGGATGGTTTTCCGCGCGATATGGACCAGGCAAAAGAGTTTGATAAATTCTTCAAGCCGACGCATATTGTTTTTATAAAAATCTCGGAACGTGAAACTATGCGCCGTTTGGGCGGAAGATGGGTTTGCGATAAGTGCGGGGATAATTATCATGCAGTATCTAAACCGCCAAAGAAAGCCGGAATTTGCGATAAATGCGGTGGCAATCTTTACCAGCGCGACGACGATAAGCCGGCGGCAATAAAAAAACGGCTTAATATTTTCAAAAATACCACGATGAAAGTGCTGAATTTTTATAAAAAGAAATATGGAATTATAGAAGTGAACGGCAGTGGAAAAATAGATGATGTTTTCCGCGCCATCTTAAAGAAAATACAATAAAAAAATAGTTTAGATTAGAGAGAATCCCTGTAAAGGAGATTCTCTCTAATTTTAAAGTCTAAATTATAGATTTTAAATCAAGATTAAAGTTTAAAGGTTAAATTTTAAAACCTTACAGAAGTTGTTTGATAATTGAAAATTTGAGAATTGATAATTTAATTAAAATTTAAAAATTAACGGTGTGTATAAGTTTTTTGTTAATGGCCAGTTGTTTTGTTATAATATAGTTATAGGAATATGTGGAGTAATTTTGGACGAGAGCAAAAGGCGGCTTTTGGTCTGTTTATTATGTTAGGAATAAGCGGACTGATTTTGGGTATATTCTATTTTAGGAGTAATCTTTACGTTTCTTCTTACAACTTGCAACAGCGCGCGAATTCCGGTTTATCCGGTTTAAAAGGAAAAAGTTCCGAAATTGATTTATCAAAACAAGATACTGATAAAGATGGGCTGAATGATTTTGACGAGCTTTACGCGTATGGCACAAGCCCGTATTTGGAAGATACCGATTCCGACGGTTTGACGGATAAAGAGGAAATTCAGAGAGGAAAAGACCCGAATTGTCCGGAAGGAAATAAATGTTATAGCGATGTCATCAGCGGCGAGAAAAATGTGGTGGATTTGGAAAACCCGACAACTGTTCCGCCGGCAATTTTAAATCCGATGGACGCGGTAAAAAATATGAGTGTCGCGGATTTGCGGTCTTTGCTTGGGCAATCAGGAATCGGAGCTGATATTTTAGGACAGATTTCAGACGAAGAATTGGAACAGCTTTACCATGAAACAATAAGCGAGGCGGAAGACAGCGGAGAATTGGACAAGATAATAGATGATTTTAATAAAGAAAACGGAAATTAAATAATATATAAAACAAAAATAAAATTAAATTAAATTGCCGATTGTTGATTGTTAAAGACAATGAAGCGTTTTACAAAAATAATCGCAATAATGGTTTTGATGGTGGTGGTAGGAGCTAACCTAGTTTTTGTGTTGCCAAAACCGGCGCAGGCGCAATTTGTGGTTTCTGTTCCGAATTTGGAGAGTATGTCCATCCGCGAATGGATTATCGGAACTCTGAAAAGTTTGCTGAAAACAGTGCTTTTCCAGGGTTTGATGAACGCGCTTAATTATTTTACGCAGAAGCTTGCGTATGACGCCGCCGTTTGGCTTGCTTCCGGCGGAAAGGGGCAAGGCACTCTTTTTGAATACAAAAATTGGGGGGACTACATGGAAGATGTGGCTCTGGATACCGCCGGTGAATTTATTGGCACGCTTTCCGAAGAAGAGGGGTGGCCCATTGATTTATGTCAGCCGACCGTTTCTTCCCTTTCAGGTATTGCCGAAGATTTAATGCCTCAAGTTACCATGAATTTACAGCTTGGATTGGCCGATATTTACGAACCGCGACCAAGATGCGAGTGGAATCAAATTGCTCAAAATTGGGACGAATTTCTTTCATCAAATACAGGAGACCAAATTTTGGCGCAATTTACGCGGTCAATGAGACCCGGAGAAGACGGTTTGGGTTCGGCATTGTCGCTTTTTGAAAAAGTTTCTTCAGAATCGGCAAAAAAAGAGGAGGCCGCAGTGCAATCCCGCCAAGAGGGACAGGGCGTGAAATCGGTAGAAACAAAGGTTTCCGGGCACATTGAAACTCCCAGTTTTTTGGTCGGCGAGCAGTTTAAACAGCAAACAATAGACGAACCGGCAAAAAGCACGGAGCAAAATGTTTCTGGTTCTCTTTCCATTTCCGATTCGGTTTTAAGCATGGGTTTGAACATTGGCTCAATGTTTTTGAATACTTTGACTTCAAAACTTTTTGGCAATTTAATGAATGGTTTTTTTGATGCCGGGGAATTAGTTTCAGAAAAAAAGAGTTTGTGGAATTTGGGGGCAAGCACCGAACCGGAAGGCGGGCGCATTGCCGCGGAAAAGATTTTTGCCGATTTGCTTAAACCGACGTTTTTGGAAATTGCCAATTGGAATCCGTTGATGGAATTTACTGCCTGTCCGCCCGAGCGAGGAGCAAATAATTGCGTGCTGGATTCTTATTTTGCCGCCGCGCTTACGGAAGCGGCTTCGGGAAATCCTATTTCTGTCCGTGAAGCCATAAAAAAAGGGTATTTGCATGAAAATTGGCCGTTAATTCCTTTAATTGATAAGTCGCGGAGCCAAGACCCTAATTGTTTTAATTATGGTTATTGCGCGGTAAATTTGTCCAAGCTTAGAAAAGCAAGGATTATTCCTGTGGGTTGGGAGATGGCTGCGAATTTGGCGAAAAACAATCCATCTTCGCCCATCACGCTCGGAGAGGTAATAAAAAATTTTAATAATTCATCTTCCGATTATTATCATTTGATTGACCCGAACTGGGTTTTAAAAATGCCGGCAACGCAGTGTAAAATGCAGGTTAACGGACCGACGCTTGCCTCAAGCGAAGGCGATATTCGTGAAAACGTTTGCGTTGATACTCCATCATGCCTTGCCGAAGATGAAGACGGAAAGTGTTTGAACGCGTGGGGATATTGCACGCGCGAAAAGAATGTTTGGAGAATTGATGCTGATTCTTGCGAGCAGCAATATTCTTCTTGCGAAGGGTTTACAACGCGCGACAAAAAGAAAGTGGCGTATTTGCAAAATACTATGGATTATAATTTTTGCAATGCCGGAAATGTCGGTTGCGCGTGGTATTCCGTGGCAAAAAACTCCAACGGGAGCTGGAATGGCGAAGAGAGAATTTATTTAAATAAAAACGCGACCGAATGCAAACCGGCTGCCGCTGGTTGTTCCGATTTAATTAGAAAGGGCAGCGGAGTAAGCGCGAATTTGGTGGGCAATTCTTCGTTTGAAAAAGATGAAAATGAAGATAATTTGCCTGACAATTGGACAAGCATCGTGGTAGGAAGCAGTTATAGCGAAGACGGGTTAAACAGTTATAATGGCAGAAGCGCGGTAAGAGTTTTTTATAAAGCTCATACCGACCGGCGGCTTGGTATGATAGTGGACGGGCAGGGAGAATACAAGCAGAATATCTCTCTGACGGCCGGAAATTACGCGGTTTCTTATTACGCGAAACAAGAAATTGCCGGGCAGAGTTCTCAAGCATATTTGGATATTTTGTCGGCATCAACTTTGACATTGCCCATACATTTAAGCGATTCTACAAACACCAATTGTACGGCATACGAAACTGGGATAACTTTATCTGCCGTGCCGGGCGATAGTTATGAAAGAAAGACATGCGTCTTTTCGCTTGACGATGATAGGGAAATTGTTTTAACAATAAGAGGCAAGGGCGGGTTAAACGGAGTGTGGGTTGACGCGGTTCAATTGGAAGAAGGAACGCGCGCTATTGAATATCGCGAGACAGGTTATCCGTGGAGCGTGGAACGCGTGGCGATGAAAATTCCGCCGGCTTATTTGGGTTGTACTGGCGGAACTGGTGATAATTTTGAATGCGCGAATTACGCACGGGTTTGCAAAGCTGAAAATGTCGGATGCGAACTTTTTACTCCGACAAACGGAGAACCGCCGATTTCCGCCAAGGTGTCTAGTGAAGATTTTTGTCCGGCCGAATGTTCCGGTTACGCGCTTTTCCGTCAGGAAGCCACTAATTTTGAAAATGAAAATCCTTCAGTAAATTTAATTCCAAAAACCGCGCGTTCTTGTTCTTCCGACTCGGAAGGATGCACTGAATTTACTGACACGGCAACCGGCGCGGTATCTTATTATTCATTTCTCCGACGTTGCGGAACCGAAGGCGGCGCGCCGTATTACACGTGGGAAGGTTCGGATACCGCGGGCTATCAGTTAAAGTCGTGGAATTTGAAGCCCGGCAGACCGGTTGGCGCGGAAACGGGAAATCCGCCGGCATATCAATCCGGATTCGTGGATTATTCGGCTTGCACGAGGACAATTTTTCGCGCCGGAACAAATCCTGATTGCCGTGAATTTTACGATGAAGCCGGTAATATTTCTTACCGTTTATATTCACAAACCATCGTCATTTCCCCGGAATGCAAGAATTTAAGAAAGACGCTGTCAGACGCAATCATCGCGGAACAGCAGAGCGATTGTTCGGGTTCGGGCGGAATATGGAGCGCGAATGGATGTTTGTATAATGGGTATCCCGCGGAAAGCGTTGCTTGCAGCGACGAACAAAACGGATGCCGCGCTTATGGCGGAAACGCGTCGCGGAATATCTATGTCGCGTTTGAAGAAAATTTTGAAAGCGGAAGCATAATCGGCTGGGAACAAGAAGGCAAGGTAATTTTAAGCACTGAATCATTGAAGGTTGCCGGGCATTCTTTAAAGGAGGACGGGGCGGGATATGTCAGAAAAAAGTTCGCGGATTTGCATGAAGGAGGAATTTATAATTTATCTTTTTGGGCAAAAGGGCCGGTTGGCGGACGGCTGGAAGTTTTGTTTGAAGCTGCGGGAGCGCGCGGAGAACTCCCCGCGATTTCGGGACTTAGCATAATCGGAAGAGAAACCGAAACATCAAATCTGGCGTTCAGCCCGGCCGAAAATCCAAAAGTAAATTTAGCGACTGAGTGGCGTCTTTATAATTTGGGTCCGGTATATTTTGACCGCGCGCCTTCGGAGAATGATTATTTGGTCTTTTATTCAATTAATTCTTCTGGTGTAAGAACGGCGATGAAAAATGTATTTTTAGATAATATCGTATTGCGGGAGGTAAATCAAAATATTTATTTGATTAAAAATTCTTGGAAAACTCCGCAATCTTGCGACCGGACAATCAATAATGAATTTTTACCGCAGGCAATGGTTGGATGTCAGGAATATAAGGATTCAAAAAATAATTTGAGATATTTAAAGTCGTTCGGCAGTTTATGTCCCGAATCCGCGGCCGGGTGCGAAGCATTTATTGACACAAAAAACAACGAGACCGCGTTTCAGGAGGTGTGGAACGCAAAATGTATGCTGGGATTTACCGCTGGAGAAGGCGGGCGCGATTGCGTTGCGGGCGGAAAAACTTATTGTCATGTTCCAAAAGGACAAAGGTCTTGTTATTACAAGAGCGATGTCGTGCTGGAGAATGAATGTCCTGTTGATTCGGAATACACTTCTTTCGCGCCGTCAAGAATTTGTCGCGATAAAAGCACTTTGACGGTTTTGAAAGATGAAACAATTTATTTGATAAATGATAGCAAGATGTATTGCGCGTCAGATGAAATCGGATGCGCCAAGGTTGGCAAACCTGATATAAAGCGCAATCTTGATAATGAAGAACTTGAAACAACGGGAGTAAAATATGAGGACAAAATTTTAAAGCTTCGTCCGTCGCTTTTCGGCGCGATTTTGTGCAACGCGAATGAACTATGGTGCGAAGAATTTAAAAAAGACGACGGCGGGATAATTTATGCTAAAAATCCTATTGAACGGCTTTGTGAGTATAAGGAAAATGTTTTAATCGGCGGCATTGAAATTTCCGGCTGGTTTAAGAAAGATACGGAATTGCCGTGTTATGACGCGCATAAAGAGTTAATATCAACAAATGCTAACGATGATTATTTGGGATGGGTTGGAATTTGCGACAGAAAATATTCCGGTTGCACCACGCTTGTTGACCCGAGCGATGTTACAAAAGACAATCCTCAAGGAAAGCCGTATTTTGTAATCCGCAATGATAAATTGGATTCCAAATCTTGCAATGGCAAGGTGTCAAAAGCCGAAGGTTGCGTACTGTTTAGGGATTTAAACGACCCATTGGTAAAATATCGTTCTGACGCGACTTATCTTAGAAGCCAATACGAGGCAAGCGGAAGCGCTGTAACCGCGGTAAACTGTCCGAATGACGAGCCAAATTGCAAAAGGTGCGCTTTTAGTTTGTCCCGCTTAGAAACAGTCAAAGGCGGAGCGGCTAGAACGGTTTATTATTACGATGGGTTTGACCATGCTTGTCAGAGTGATAACGACTGCTTGGATGTGGTAAGGGATTTGAGTTTGTATCCTGTGGGAGATGGCGGGTTCACTTCCGCGGAAGAGGTGCCGCCGGCAAAGTGTGTGGGAACCGAGCAAGAAAATTTTGTCGGGCTTAGCAACGACTCAAATTTAATCATAAAAGTAACTCCTGACAGAGAATGCGGAGAATGGCTGGAATGTCGGAGCACTGTGACTGTTTGGGATGAAGCCGGAGGAAAATATAAAAAAGTTTGCACAGCAGTGGATTTGTGCAGGGAATATAAAAAAACCGGCGAGAATGAATCAAAATGTGTTAAATTTGTGGAAGGCGATATGGATGATAAGGTGTTGAGCGAAACCAATTATAAAAATCGCATCGTGGGTTGGAGCGGAATGGAATATTCCGGATATTCGGTGCCGGGCAAGTATCAGATAGACGATTTGGCTGCCGTGGAAATAAATGAAGAAAAACGGCTTGTTAAGGTTTTGGGTTCTTGCTCCGGAGCAGACGGTTCCGAATGCCGTACTGTCGTATCAACCGGCGGCGGACACGTGCCCGGTTTGACGGGAAAATGTTTTAGCGGAAATTGCGTTCGCGGAATTGATAATTCCGTTCCGCAAGCCGATTTGGATTCCAAAAGGTCAAGAATGACTTTGGTCGCGCGCTCTTGCCGCGCGTACCCGGAACAGACATCTCCGTTTCCTTCAACAATCGCGGAATGGGACAAATACCTGGATGAAAAGTCGCAAGGCGCTTTATCGGTAAAAAAACAGGGTTACGCGAACGCGTCGGTGTGCGAAGAAACGGCGTGGCTTGATGGAAATTTGAATAATATTGTGGATGAAGGCGAATTGGTGAAACAAAATTGCGAATGTTCATACCAAAAAGCAACTTATGGCAGAGGAACGCTTACAAAATATTTCGGTTACAATCAGGAATTTTTACCGGAAGGAATTTGCTTTGGTGGTCCGCGCGACGGTTTGCCGTGCGCGCCGGGAATTAAAGATGTTTGCGGGACAGTGGAAGAGGGCGGAACTTGCGAGCGACTTACTCGCGCCGATAAATATCTGGGTTTGGAAGGTTATTGCGTGGAGTATGATTATTCAAGAACAATTAACGGCGTAAAAGACGAATATCCATGCCTGACTTGGAGGCCTGTTGAAATTCCGGAGGGCGGGCAGGATGTGTATAATCAGTATAAAGAAGCGGGTTATAACCCGCCGACCGCCGGAGTGGGAAAATATTTTTGCGTGTACGGCTGGGGTAACGCGCTTGAAACGCCGACAGGGGACCCTGTGCCGTATCAAATAGCGGGAGGAGAAATTTCTTTAAATACGGTTGCGGGTTGTGAGGTTGGAGATTGGGCTTCGGGGTGTCCGGATTGGGATTACAATGAAGCATTTTGGGGAGTTGGGGGAATAACAAAAGGCGAAATTGCCGCCATACAATTGAGATTACTGAAATTTGATCACACGGTCCCGACTGAAGAAATTTTAACCAATTTTAATAATGATAGGCGGCATATTTTAAGCCGCGCGGGTATGTTTACCGGAATTTATCACGATCCTATTATAAATAAAGATTTTATCTATTGGGAAACCAGGTTTAGCAGCGATAGCGCGGGTCGCGGCATTGATGATTGGGAAACAGGAAGAGCGACTTTAAATACCGGACATCCGCTTTTTGTGGCGCCGTATCGTGATGGTAATACGATTACGGATAATACGCGTTTTAAGTATCCGGTATCAGGAAATAGCACGTGTAAAGATGCAAAAGGTTCTTATTTCGCGATACGCGCTTTGTTTAATGAAAGCGGGGGCTTTGAAGGTTTTTGGATGGCAGGATGCAATAGCAAAGGAGGAGACAGGGAACAAACGGTAACATTTGCGCCAACTATTTTTGAGACCGAATTTTGCGGTTCGCTGGCGCAGGTTGTTGATTCAAACGGAGAAAACCGGGCCTATACGCATAATCTTTGGGAGTTTGGCGGATTCTCGTTAGACCCTGTAAAATTGTCTTATTACAAGAACCCGGCAGAACGTACTTTGGCGGACGCGGAGTTATATTCTTACGACCAAAAATATACACCTTTTGGAAGCGCCGCGAGCGGGTTCAAAAGTCCGCCAATGACGCAAGGTTCCGACCCGTGGTTTATTGGTCCGGATGGAAACGGAAGCCCATATTTTACAACCGCGTATTTTACGAAAAATTCTACTGATGCCGGCAGTATGTTAGGATGTTACGTAAGGCCAGAAAATGAAAGATCTTATAGAGTTGGTTCCAGAACAATCAAGCGCGGCGAAGGTTGTTTTGTTACCGATACCACAGTGCCATTATCATCCATTACCGGGGAAAGTCCGAAAGATGAAATAAAGAAACTTTTTGCCAAATCGTATAATTTTTATTCCTGGCAAACGGGCGATAATGGTTCGCGTTATGATTTAAACTATGAAGCGATGTGGGACGAAATTCCCGGATATAAGTTAGTTAGGACAATTGCCGTAGATTCTTCCGTAAAAAACAGCCGCGGAAATTTGCGTCCGGTTACCAATTTGGGAACCTTGAATTCTTTTTCAATAAACGACAAGGCATTGGGAATTATTGAGGGCTTTAAGAGCGCGGAAGCGATAATAAGATTTTACGGATGGGCGGATAAAAACCAGATGCCTATAAGATCGCGATGGGTGGATTGGGGAGACGGAAGCCGCGCGGAAGAGTATTTTGGAAAATATAAAAATAAAAAACCAATGTGCGATACGACGAACGGAATCGCCGAAGTTGGAGAATGCAGAAATTTTCCGGGATTAACTTGTATGGAATCCGCGGATTGTCCGGATAGCAATTGCGTTAAGACGCCGGCGAATCCGAGTTTTGGAAATTCTCCGGATGCGTGCGAAGAAGGGTTTTTTGAGTTCGCGCACACGTATACTTGTTCGGAAGAAATTTTAGAAAAGATGCCGGTGTGTGAAACGCAAAGATGCACACAGCTAAGCGAATTGCGTAATGCTGTGGGGTGCAACATAAGCGAAGTCGGAGAATTGATAGCTTGTTTGAGTCGTCCATGCGATTTTTCTTTAGGACAAACAGTTTCGTGCGTCACAACAGGACTTTATTGCACAAATTGCAAAGCGACTTATAATGGAAAAAATGTCTGTGTTTATAAGCCAAAATTAAAGATAACCGACAACTGGGGGATAACCACGGGAGGAACAGATACTTCAGGTATACCGGAAGTTTCATTCCGCGGGTCTGTCTTGATTTCACAATAAATTTTTTCACAATTAAAATACCAAAATAATCTTGCCAAAGACGGCGGGATTGTTTGGTGTTTTATAATTACCACGTCTAAAACTTGACGGGGCCCCGTCCCCCGATAGTTATTATCCACATAAAATCCACAAATTAAATTTTAAAATGTTGCGAGTTGTCCACAGGGAATAAAAAAATGCGGGATTGCAAAAATCCGGCATTTTTAATTTATAAAAATATTTTTCTAAAATTAGCCATAAATCTGGTTAAAAAATGTGGATAAAAGTTCGTAAAAATCCTTGACACGAGGATTGAAAATGTAGTGCCCGATGGTGTATTTTTTGGTATAATATATATATATAATAGATATATAAATGCCCGTTAAACAAAATAAAAACAGAATATCCGAAAAATTTGGGAGGAAAATAAAACCTTCAAAAAATTTTGGTTTGGAAAAATGGATTTCGGCGTTGACGGGAATAACTAAGAGTTTTGGGTTTAAATTGGGAATCATGGCAATGGTTTTATCTGTTGCCGTGATTTTAGTTTTAACGAATATGAGCGCGGTTCGCGCTTTGGCTTCAGAAGTTGCGCGGACAGAAACGGCGGTAAAGAGCGTTGCTTTCGTGAAAAATGCGGCTTTAAGAATCGGCTTGGATTTTTCTTCAGAAAATAATTCAGCATTCGGCATTCAGAATTCAGAATTCGCAGATGTTCCAACTAATGCTTCAACTTTTTACGGAGCAAATGAAAATGAAGCTCAAGTTGTTGAAACTAATAATAATCAAGGGGAATGGATTCCCGCCTTCGCGGGAATGACAGATGCGGTTAAGGCAATGGCGGCGGATTTTGGCGAAATAGTGAAACAAGGAGCCGAAGTGGCGATAAGCGGAATTGTTAATGGGATAAATGGTGTAACGCAAGGAATAACAACGGGCGCAAAATTGGCGATGAACGGAGTGAAAACCGGAGCGGAAAAAGTCAACAAGGTTTTTGTCTTGGCGAAAAATTCAACCATAAAAAATTCGGATTCGCTTTTTAAGACATTTGCCGCGGACATAAAAAAATTGGCAAAAAATCCTTTTGTAAATTGGCAAAACGACGCTTTATTGTATTTTTCGGCAATCAATAAAACTTCTAAAAAATCAATAGAGGTCTTGTCGGTACTTAATTCGCAAATTGAAAATTCGGCGGAAAAATCCGCGCTTGTTTTCCGAAAAGGATTGAGCGCGACAATCAAGATACCAATTCTCGCGGTAGAAAAATCAGGTAAATTTTTTAAAACCCTCGCCAAAGAAACGAGGGATTTGGCGTTTAATGGAGCCGTATTTGCCAAGCGAGTATTTAATCCGGCAAATGCCGTTTCAAAAATCTTGTCAGTCGGAGCGGCGATGGAACGTCCGATTTCGCGACTGGAAAATAAACTTGGATATTTTGTGCTTTATAACGGTTCGGCAATGGAAAACGGTTTGCAAACGGCAAAAAATGGCGTGATTTTCGCGGTTAAGTCGCCAAAAATCGCGGTAGAAAAAGCGGGAGAATCCGGAAAAACCATTGTGTTCAGAGCCGGAAAATGGGGAAATTTATTGGCGGATTCCGGTGAAAAATCAGTTAAAAATTTCGCGATAAATTTCGGTAAAACGGCAAAATCAATTGTTTTGGAAATTCCGGAAACAATCGGCGACGCGGTGAAGCGCGTTGTCTCCGGAATTAAAAATACCGCGCTTGCCGGAGTGGAAAAAATTAAAAACGGATTTAACTATGTGGACGAAACCGTGGGACCGGCGATAATGGTCCGCGCCGAAAAAACTTTTGACGGAGCGACGTCAAAAACAAGCGTGGCTTTGAAAAAATCCGCGTTGGCATTGGCAAGCGCGCCAAAAAAAGTTGCGGCAGTTGCGACAAATTCCGCGGAAGAAGCGGTAATAGCTACCACAATTTTTTGCGGTGAAGTTAAAAATACGGCTTTAAACAATTTGGAAGCGGCAAAAAATATAATTTTAAATTGGCTCGGAATTGGCGGAGAAAACAAGATAATTGTGGAAGAAACAGCAGTTGAAGAAACCGCGACAGAAGTTGAGTCCAAAACACAGCAAGCAGAAACTGCAAAGTCCGAATCACCCGCAACCACGGCGAAAACAACAACAGTAGTTGTGAAAGAAACAACAAAGCCGGTTACTGCCACGGAAATCAAGGAAACAATAGAAAACGCGGCGTTGATTCTGAAAAATTATTTAACGGTAAAAAGCGGTTTGGCGGTTGGTGGAAATTTGACGATTTCCGGCAATTTGAAAGGAGAACAGAAATTGAAAATTACCGGGCCGGTTTCGGTGCAAGAAGGCGATGTGGCGGTTGGCAAGGTTTTAATCCGCCAATCAGGGGATTTGTACATTCCCGGAACTTTAACTTCGGACGGTGTTGCCAAATTCACCGGCGAAGTTGATTTTACCGGTGCCACTGTTAAAGGTTTGCCGTCAACTACAACTGTCGTGAATAGTTCGCCGATAATGTACACCATTAGCGGTTCAACCCCAAGTGTCGGTTCAACAATCGGCGGGACGTTTGGCGGTGTTACTTATGATTTTTCAACCGGACGCGATTTAACTGTCGGTGAAGACGCGAGTATTCAGGGAACTTTGTATGTTAAGGGTTCTTCGGATTTGGGTTCGGTTTCAATCCGCGGGTCATTGTCGCTGGAGGGCGCGATTACAATGACAAGTACCGCGACTTCCACTTTCGCGAACGGTATTCAATTAACATCCGGTTGTTATTTAATGCCTGACGGAACTTGCGCCGGTTCTGGTGGTTCGGGGGCAAATACCGCTCTTTCAAATTTAGTTTCTGTGGCAATAAACGAGTCATTGGTTTCAGACACGGCAGACACATACAATTTGGGTTCAGGCGATATTCCTTGGAAAGACATTTATGCTTCCGGCACCGCCTATCTTGGAAGCGCGTCCACTACGATGATAGAGCCGTGGGCGGATAATGCTTATGATTTGGGTTCAACGGTATCTGCTTGGAAAGATATTTATGCTTCGGGCACGCTTACAATAGGCAATTCCGATAACAGCGCAACAGTTTTAGGCGATGGTTATTTGCGGATTCGCGGAACTTCCGCGAACGCGAGCGGCACGCTTTATCTTGATAATGATGGAAATGTTTACACATCGGGAACGATTTACATATACAACACCGGCGCGATGGTAATTCCGGTTGGCGAGACAGGGGACAGACCGTCAAGTCCGGGCACCGGCAGTTTGCGTTATAACACAACTACCAGCGGTTTTGAAGGATACAATGGCGTGGCATGGTCAGGACTTGGGGGAGTGATTGATGTGGACCAAGATACTTATATTTTATCCGAACTTACAAGCGGAAGCGACGATGACACTTTGTATTTTTTTACCGGCGGGTTGGAAAGAATGATTGTGGATAGCGTCGGTTTGACGGCAGGAAACGGAAGCGCTTCGTCAACTTTCGCGCAGGATTTTTTGCGGCTTAACGCGAATGAAACAACTTATGCTTCCGGCACGTTGTATTTTGACAATGATGGGTCTGTTTATGCAAGCGGAACTATCTATGGGTACGGAACCGCCACCAATACCTTTGCCGGCGGTATTGAAGCCACTCATCTTTACTCCACAGCTGGATTGACTATCGTAGGCGAAGTAGTGCTTCCAAACGACTCCATCACTGACGCTATGCTTGTGGACACAATTACTGCTTCAAATTATCTTCCTCTTAGCGGAGGAACAATCACCGGAACACTTGGAGTTGATGGACTCTTTACTCCAACAGGCGGCATTGCGACTTCCACCATAGACAATATAATCATTGGCGGAAGCACGCCTCTTGCTGGTTATTTCACCGGTCTTGATTCTAACTTTCTCCGCATAAACGCTTCAACTAACAACGCCTCCGGCACTTTGTATCTTGATAATGATGGAAATGTTTATTCATCGGGGACGATTT
>CAZGDX010000005.1:0-30584 GCA_964525225.1 uncultured Gammaproteobacteria bacterium | reverse complement strand
AAAAATTTGATTATTGGCGCCGGTCCGGCCGGGTTGGGAGCTGCGTGGCGGCTAAATGAATTGCGGGAAGGCGACTGGCTTCTTGTTGAAAAAAATTCCAGACCCGGAGGACTTGCCTCGTCTTTTACGGACGGGAAAGGTTTTGTTTGGGATATTGGCGGGCATGTTCTGTTCTCTCACTATAACTATTTTGACGAAGCGGTCAACAGCTGGCTCGGAGATAATTGGGTTTATCACGTGAGAGAATCGTGGGTTTGGATGGATGGCCGTTTTATTCCGTATCCTTTTCAGAATAATATCCGCCACCTGTCAAAAGATAAAATGTGGGAGTGTTTGGCGGGAGTAATAGAACTTTATAAAAACAAGTCGGAAAACGAACCGGAAAATTTTAAGGAGTGGGCGCGCCAATCTTTTGGCAACGGAATATGCAAATATTTCATGGAGCCGTACAATTTTAAAGTTTGGGGGTATCTGATGGAAAAGTTGTCTTATTCGTGGATTGGCGAACGGGTATCTGTTGCAGACCTGGAAAAAATTCTCCAAAACATTATTTATGAAAAAGACGATTTGTCGTGGGGGCCGAACAATCTATTCCAGTTTCCTCTGTACAGCGGTACGGGCAGTATCTGGCAGGTTCTTGTTGGTAAATTGCCGGAAAATAAAATCAGATATAATGTTTCGCTGGACTTTTTAAATACTGTGGAGAAAACCGTCAAATTGTCCGATGGCGAAGAAATAAAATACGAGAATCTTATTTCCACTATGCCGGTTGATTTGCTGATTAAAAATTCGGACGTGGAAGAATTGAAGGATGATGCGAAAAATTTAAAATATTCCTCCACTCACGTGGTCGGTATTGGTCTGGAAGGAAAAATACCCGAAAAACTGAAAACCAAATGCTGGATGTATTTTCCCGAAAATGATTCGCCATTTTATCGTGTTACGGTATTTTCCAATTATTCGCCCAACAATACCCCTGCCGGAGAAAATTGGTCTTTGATGTGTGAAGTTAGCGAGTCGTTTGACAAATCGGTCAATTGCGAAGCTATAATAGAAGATGTGATAAAGGGTTTACAAAATACGAAACTGATAGAAGAACGCGATAAAATAGTTTCAAAATGGCATCATTTCGTAAAATATGGATATCCGACGCCGTCGCTTGAACGAGATGAGATACTCAGGAATATTTTGCCAAAACTTGAAGAAAAAAATATTTATTCCCGCGGCCGTTTTGGCGCCTGGAAATACGAAGTGGGAAATATGGACCACTCATTTATGCAAGGCGTGGAATGCGCGGATAGGATTGTAAAAGGAGCAGAGGAAATAACCGTTTGGAAGCCCGATGCGGTTAATGTGAAAAAATAATTTTAATTATATGGACGAAGAAAATTTAACGATAGATGCCGTGGCGATACAGCCAAGAAATGGAGTTTGGGACACGATGAGTTTAAGAATGCCGGAAGCAATGCTTGCGATTACGGCAGTGCCCGCCAAATTTAATTATAAGGTGGTTATTTTAGACCAAAGAATAGAAAAAAAGTGGAAAGAAAAATTAAGCGCCTATTTGGCCAAAAAACCGTTATGCGTCGGCGTAACTTCAATAACGGGCGAACAATTAAAATACGCTATAGAAATTATTGATTTTGTGAAATCAATAAGCGATGTTCCGGTTGTTTTTGGAGGTCCTCATGCGACTTTATTGCCGGAACAGTCAGTTCAATATAAAAACATTGATATTGTTGCAGTGGGTGAAGGGGATTATACCTTTTATGAAATACTAGAGTGTTTGAAAAATAAAAAGGACTTACAATGCGTCAAAGGAATTTTTTATAAAAAAAATGGGGAGATAGTGCGCACATCCCCGCGGGAGCAGATTAAAGAATTGGACACGTTGCCGGATTATCCATATTTTCTCGCAAATCCGAACAAATACACCGCTCTTGAATTAGGGGAAGATAAATTTGTAACAATGATGACATCGCGCGGGTGTCCGCACCGGTGCAAGTTTTGCGTTGTCCCGATTTTTTATCCTTTTTGGAGAGGATGGAGCGTGCCGAGAGTAATGGAAAAAATCAAAAAATTGCAGCAAGATTATGGAATATCCAATTTTTATTTTCAGGATGACAATATCGCGAGCAATCTTTCCAGATTTATTGAATTAATTACGGAAATTTCCAAGCTGGATAAAAAAATAAAATGGGGCACGCTTGGTATAAGAGCGGACAGCATAGAACGCTTAAGCGACGAACAGTTGGAGCTTGTTTATAAAAGCGGATGCCACGATCTGGATATCGGGGTAGAAACAGGAAGTGGGCGGGTTAATAAATTTATTAATAAAAATGAGGAAATAGAAACTATTATTAATTCCAACCGCCGGTTGGCGAAATATCCAATTATACTCAAATATACGTTTGTTATCGGACTTCCGACAGAAACCAAGCGGGAACGGGAAGAAAGCGTGGATTTGGCTTTGCGGCTGAATAAAGAAAACCCCCACTCTTATTCTTTGTTTTTTCCTTTTACGCCGATAGCCGGCACTGATTTTTTTAATCTGGCGGTGGAATACGGCTTTAAAAAACCGGAAACTCTGGAAGCTTGGGGGGATTTGAGGGTTGAAGATTGGCTGGAAAAATATCCGTCGTGGCTTTCCAAAAAAGATATTGGAGAGATTGAAACCATCTGTTTTGTCTCTTATTTTGCCAATAAAAACGTGGCTTATAAATTTACCCGCCCGCTTGTTAAAATTGCATTATGGTTGTATAACCCCATAGCCAAATTCAGGCTTAAAAACAAATTTTTTGGTTTTTGCGTTGAGTTGAAGATAAGAAAGTTTCTTTTCAAATTTCTTTAAACACTATGCGATTTTTTGAAAAAATTATTGTAAATAAAAAGTTTTTTCTGACACTGCTTTTACTGGCAAGCGTTATTGTCGGTTTTGCTAATGGTTTTGAACATATTTTGAACGCGCGCGCGCTTGCCGCCGAAGGAAAATCTTATTTTCCTTATTTTTCGGCCGAGCACCGGGATATGATATACGGAATCGGAACCAAAATCAGGGATATGCTGGACGGGCATATAATTATTTCCGATACTTTCACGTATGAATATAAAAATTTCCCCTATTTTTTGCCGCCTTTAATACCGCTTTTATTTTTACCATTTAAATTTTTTTTGGACTCAGCCGACCAAGTGATGATTGCGGGTTGTTTTGTGTTTCCGGCTATTTTTTGCCTGCTTTTTTATGCTCTTTATTATATTATCAGCAAAAGAAAGTGGCTAAGTTTATTTTTTGCCGCGCTTACCTCCTTTTATCCGTACTTCAGCATACATTTTCCTCCACCCGGCGCTGATTACTTTAAAATTTTATTTAATACGTTTTTCCCTTTTGCGAGTAATCCTGAGGCGCATTACATCGGATTATATGGATGGGAGTCATTTTTGCCGGCGCTTACTCCATTTCTTCTTTGCTTGATTTTTGGTTATCTCGCCGTAACCGGAGAAAAAAAAATTATCGCGGTTCTGGCGGGATTATTCTACGCGTTAAACGCATATTGTTATCCTTATCATTTTATATATATTTCAGCCAGTTTTGGGGTGTTATTTTTATTTTTGCTTATTGCCAAAAATAAAAAAGCGTTAAAACAAATTATTATTTTATTTTTAAGCGCCTTGGTATTTCTTGTCCCATTTTTTATAAATCAGGTGGAACTTAGAAATTTGTCGCAGTATGCGGATATTTTTTCCAGATGGGGCGTGGAGACGGGCAGAGGTTTCAGGTGGTGGCACTGGGAGAGATATTTATGGAATACAATACTTTCGGTAATTGTGATAATCTGGGGAATAAAAAAAGACCAAAGGATCACAAGTTACTTCGTTTCAGGTTTTCTTTTGTCCGCGATATTGGCTTTAAATATGCAAGTGGCGCTTGGCTTTTCCGTGCAATCAGACCACTGGCTTTCCAGAGATTTTTTGTGGGGCGTTAATCTTGCTTATTTCATTATAATCTGGTATCTTGCTGATTATTTAAAAAGCAAACGCGAGTTTTTTAAAATTATCTTGCCGGTTTGCGCGATAGCGGTGCTTGCTTGTTTGTTTGTAAATTCGGTGAGAGTTTCCATGGCCACATCCGCGAAGAATTACAGATATTACACAATGCCGCAAAACATAATAGATGCCCACGAATGGCTGAATAAAAACACCCCTGTAGATTCGGTTATTATCACGCCGTCGCTTACCAGTAATTATCTCTTGCCGCACTATACTCATAATAATGTTTTTCTGCCTAATGCCTGCCTTTCCATAGCTCCCGAATCCGAAGCGCTGGAAAGATTGTACATTGTTTACAAGATGTTTGGCATAAGCGATAAATATCTTAACCGCATCATTAATCCGGAGTTTGAAGATGTGATTGGTGAAAATGTGGAAAAATGGAGTTTTGATATTTACGAAACAAGGGGCGCGATATATTTTTTGAGCGATAAGTATGTGGCCAAGGGTCTTGATTTTCATGCAGGCGCTTCCAACGATTCGCCTTTATTGACACAGGAAGTTTATGCAAGAATAATGGACGGGTACAAAAATTTTATTTGTGATGATTGTCTGAAAAAATATCGGGCGGATTACGTGTTTTACGGACCGCGTGAAAAAAATATTGCAAATATTGATTTAACCAAAAATAAATTTCTACAGAAGGTTTATGATAAAGACGGCGTGGAAATTTATATAATCAATCTTGGTGAACCTAAAAAATAAAGTATGAAAATAGTTTTAGTTCGACCCTATTACAACAGTCATATTATCACTCCGCCTCTGGGTTTGGGGTATTTGGCGTCTTATCTGAAAGAAAACGGCGTGGAAACGGTTATTATAGACGGATTAAAGGAGAATCTTGACCGCGACGCGATGCTCGCAAAGATTCTTGATGAAAAGCCGGACGCGGTGGGCATAACATGTCTTACGGCGTTTTACAACGAAGTTGTCGCCATATCCAACATGGTTAAACAAAATAATATAAAATGTGTGATTGGCGGTGTTCACCCGACATTTTTGCCATATAAAACGCTTATGGACTCCAATGCCGATTATGTTGTTTGCGGGGAAGGAGAAATCGCGCTTTTGAAATTGGCCAAAAATAATTTTGTTAATGATAACATATCCGGCGTATATTCAAAAAGTAATCTGAACAGCGCGGAAGAACCGGTCGTAAGGGCGGAAATCGTTGAGGACTTGAATATTTTGCCGTTTCCCGACTGGAATCAAATAAACCCCAATCTTTATCCGCGCGCTCCGCATGGCGCAATAATTAAAGATTTTCCCGTGGGTATAGTAATCACAAGCCGCGGATGTCCTTATGAATGCACTTTTTGCGCCAGCCCAAAATTTTACGGCCGGAAAATAAGGTTCAGGACGCCTGAAAATGTCGTGCGAGAAGTCAAATATCTGGTTGACAATTTCGGTGTTAAAGAAATACATTTTGAAGACGATAATTTGACTTTCAAGCGGGAACATGTGACGGAAATATGCAACCGGATTATTGATGGCGGGATTAAAATCCATTGGGCTTGCCCGAACGGAATTAGGGCTGACAGAGTGGATGAAGACCTTATAAAGTTAATGCGCAAGGCGGGATGTTACTATTTTGCCTACGGAATAGAATCCGCGAATCCACAGATTCTGAATAATATCAAAAAAAGAGAAACAATAGACACTATCAAAACGGCAATTAAAACAGCTGACAGTCAGGGTATTTCCTGTCAGGGATTTTTTATTTTCGGCTTGCCGGGAGAAACCGAAGAAACAATCAAAGAAAGCATTAATTTTGCCAAGACATCAAAATTATCCAGAGCTCAGTTTTTGATTCTGGATATTTTACCGGGTTGTGAATTATGGGATACTTTAAAAGGAAAATTTACGCCAAATTGGGATAAAGACAGCTACAGGGAACCGGAATGGCTTCCGGAGAATCTGTCCAAGGAAAAACTGCTAAGATTTCAATCAAAGGCATTTTGGCAATTTTATCTGAGGCCGCGTATTTTCCTTAAGCTTCTGAGATTAGTGGACGCAAAACAGATAAAATTCTTGCTCAAAAGATTTAAGGCCTATAGATTGATAAAATAAGAAGACATCCTGGGGTTTGCGCCCGAATTGCGGTTATTTTTGTTGTTCTTTGGGGCTCATAAGATGTTTGACAAAAAAAAGATTGCGGACTAAGATGTGGTAAAGATTTGCGGTAAAAATTTTAATTTTATGAACTGGTATAGAATCTCCAAAAAGAAACTGTTATATATTCTTATCGCCGCTTCTCTCATAAATTTTTTAATGGGGCTGTATTTAGTTTTTTTAAACAGGGATGCGATAAAAGGGGTGTTGTCGATTGAGAGCAAGGAAAGCATAAAAACAATTTTTTTTAAGGTTCAGAATTTGCCTTATTTTTTTTATGTTTTTTTTTCTTCCGACTTGCCGGTTTACGATATTTACATAGATGAGGATAAGCTTGCCGAACTTAATGACAATTTGCCAAAAATAGGAGACGAAGGCGGCTTCATGGAAAAATATCAAGACGCGAAATCCGCAAGATTTTTTTTTGATGGCAGGGAATATGATGTTAAAGTAAGATACCGCGGCGCGGGAGAGGTGCATTGGCGGTTTCCTAAAAAATCTTGGAAAGTAAATTTTTCAAACGATACTTTGTTCAACGGAATGAAATCCATTGATTTGATTATTCCTGAAGATAGGGAATTTGTTGTGGAAGCGTTAAACAGTTACCGCGCTAAAAAGTTGAATCTGCTGTCGCCTTTTTCCGGATTTGCGATTTTGAGAGTGAATGGGAGAAAGCAGGGGATTTATCTGGCATATGAACATTGGGGAAAGGACTTTTTAGAAAGAAACAATGTAAGCGACGGCGCTAATCTTTACAATGATATGCCGGCCGCCAATATTTTTAAGCAGACGGCTTTTTGGAGCAAATATAATCAGGACCCAATCAGTAAGTTTGATAATTACGCGGAAATGGATTTGTTGTTGGATTTTATTAATAATGCCACCGACGGAGAATTTAATAAAGATATTTTTAATTTGGTTGATAAAGAAAATTTTTATAACTGGCAGATTCATTCGGTGCTTGCGGAAAGCACGCATCAGGAAAATGAGCATAATTGCCGAGTATATTTTAACAATGCGATAGGAAAATTTCAGTTTATTCCCTGGGATGTTTTGAATAATGATATTGCGGAAGGCGATACTGAAACGAATTACATGTTGAATAATATTGGGTATAATGTCTTAGTGGAAAGAATATTGAAGAATCCGGAATTTTTACAGGAAAGAAACAGAATGCTTTGGGATTATGTCAAGAATCCGGTTAATCTGGAAGATGATTTAAAAATTTTTGATGAAGCAGTGCGCAGGACAAAAACAGCTTTCTATAATGATGCGCTCAAAAGGTGCTCCAATTCTTATTTTGATTCAAGGGTTGCGCAAATCAGGGAAAATACTATTAATACCTTTAACGAAACAAAAGATTATTTGAAGAAAGGCGAGGTTGATATCAGCGTTTATCCCAATTTTTACAAAAATTTTGAAGTAAAAAATGATACCCGGACACTTCTGTCCTTTGATATTAATATGAAGAGTTTTGCGCCCCTGGCGCTGACAGGTCTGGAAATCGGAGAAATTGACCCGGCAATAAACGATAATTTTTCCTTGTATTACGATTCCGACAAAAATGGCGCGATGAATGGCGGCGATGCATATCTTGGTGAAATTGTTTATAATGCGGTTTCCAAGAGTTATAAAATATCCGGCTTGGATTTCGCCATGCATTCTAAAATGGAGATGGCTGAGGATTTGACAAGCAAATATTCAAAAAGAATGCTTCCGGCGCTGACTGCGCAGAAATTTTTTATAAGAGTCAAAACCCCGATTGCGAACCCGGTTAATGATGTCAAAATCGGTTTTTCGTTAAAAAATTATTTGACGGAAGACATAATAACTGAGAGCAGAATTACCTATATTGATAAGAAAACTTTTTCTTATTTTGATAAAATTGGGAAGACGGCCGATGAATTTACCGCCCAATATCCAATTTTTAGGAAAGTTTCCAAAAAAAAAGTTTATCTGTCCGGAATTCATATAGTCGCGGAAAATATAATAATCCCTAAAAATTTGGAAGTGGAAATCGCTCCGGGGACGGTTTTGTATTTCAAAAAAGGCGTATCTTTAATTTCTTACAGCCCAGTTAAGGCAATTGGAACAAAAAACGCGCCAATCAAGATTTTGGCGGTAAATCCGGCTGAACCGCGCGGGACATTCGCGGTTGTCGGCGCGCAAAAGGACAGAAGCGAATTTAAATACGCGATTTTTGAAAATGGTGGGGAAGCATACATAAACGGAATATTTTTTTCCGGAACATTGGCGCTTCATCAATCCGATGTAACAATAGAGAATTGCCAGTTTAAATACGCGAAAAGCGATGATGGTCTGAACGTAAAGTATGCCAATGCGACGATTAAGAATTCTTTGTTTGAAAAAAACGGTTCCGACGCCCTTGACCTTGATTATACGACCGGCGAGGTATTGGAAAATAATTTTTTTGATAATGGAGGCGACGGGGCAGATATTTCCGGGTCAAACATCTTGATTCAAAACAACACAATTAAAAATTCAGGCGATAAGGGGATAAGCGTTGGGGAGAGGTCAACGCCGAAGATTTACAACAATCTGATTGAAAATTGCGTAATTGGCATTGCGATTAAAGACGATTCGCAAGCAGAAATTGCCGACAACAAAATCATCAAAAATAAAACCGGCATAGCCGCGTATCTTAAAAAACCCCTTTATATAACCGGTGGTTATGCTAAGATTTTCAGGACCAATCTTTTAGACAACGAACAAGAAACCGAAATCGACGAATTCTCCAGGATTGAATTTTATGAATAACGCGCAAGAGCCAAAACTCACATTTAAACGATATGAGTTTAAATATCATTTAAGTCGTTTTGACGCCGACCGGCTAGTTTCAAGTTTGTTAAAAAATAATATGGTGTGGGATCCGTTCGTGGAAAATAAGGAAGAAAAGGACTACACGGTAACAAGTTTGTATTTTGACAGCCCTGATTACAAATGCTATCATGAAAAAATAAGCGGATTGAAAAATCGGTATAAATTACGGCTTCGGATTTATGACGATTATTTGAAAGACGAACAGAATGTTTTTCTTGAAATTAAGAGAAAAACGGATATGGTTATTCTGAAAGACAGGGTTATTTTATCGCATGAAAAATACAAGAAAATATTTGAAGAGGGGGAATTAAATTTTTCCTCTTTAATTTTTTCAAAACGCGACCAAGAGGTGCTGGAAGAGTTTTTTTATAAGAAATCGGTTTTTAATATGTTGCCGGCGGTTTTCGTAAAATATAAGCGCAAACCGCTCATTGGCGCGTTTAACGACAGGTTTAGGATTACTTTTGATTCGGAAATAAAATCATCCGGAGGCCAAGGATGGCTTGAAAAACGCGATGATTTAATTGAAATTAGTCCGGGGCTTGTGGTAATGGAAGTTAAATTTGACAATACCTTGCCAAAGTGGTTTTTAAAAATAATACGTAAATACGAATTGGACAGGAGGCCGTTTTCAAAATACTGCTCGGCAGTGGAAACGTGTTTTAAAAAATTCCAATTATAAATTATGCCGAATTTTCTAACTTCAGGAGGCGATTTGCTGAACATCAGCCCATTGACCGCGGTAATAAATATCGCGATGGCTTTTGCGCTTTCGCTTGTTATCGCCTGGGTTTATAAAAAAACCCATCGGGGACTTTCTTATTCGCAGTCATTTGTTTTTACGTTGGTTATAATGGGAACGCTTGTTTCGGTAGTTATGATGATAATCGGCAACAGCGTGGCCCGCGCTTTTACACTTCTCGGTTCATTTACCATTATCCGTTTCAGAAGCGCGATAAAAGACACAAAAGACATGGCTTTTATATTTTGGGCGCTGGTTACCGGATTGGCGATTGGAACCGAAAATTATATTATTGCCATAATTACCACGGCGCTTGTTATCGGCATAGTTTTGATTCTTTCCAAATTTAATTTTGGTTCTATAAGAAGCTATGACCTCATTCTAACTTTTTCAATTGAAGGAGAATATGTTCCGTCAGATGTGTATTTGCCGGTTTTTAACAAATATTTAAGCAGTCAGAATTTACTGAATGTCAACACAAAAGAAGACAGCAAAAGGATGAATTTTACGTTCAGCGTCAAGTTGATTGAAGATGACGGCACCAATAATTTTGTCGCGGATTTAAGGGCAACCGCGGGAATAAAAAATGTTAATTTAATAAGTTCAAGAGAAGATATAGAATACTAAATATATGACAAACAAAAAACAAACACTTCAAGCCATGGAGCCCGGTTTATCCGCCGATGAACAAAAAATTCTTCCGGCGCCGGAACCAAAATTCTGGCGGATTCCCGTCTGCAGGCCGACACTTGCCGGCAATGAATTGAGATATGTTGAGGAGTGCGTAAAAACGGGGTGGATTTCTTCAATGGGAAGCAATATCCCCAAATTTGAGGAAATGTTTGCGAAAGCGATTGGCATGAAATACGCGGTGGCGACAACAAGCGGAACGACCGCGCTTCATCTTGCCCTGCACACGTTGGGCATCGGTCCGGGCGACGAAGTGATAATTCCGGATTTTACAATGATAGCTTGCGCGAACGCGGTGCGTTATACCGGCGCAAAATCCGTTTTGGTTGATGCTGAACCGCGGACATGGAACATTGACCCGGATAAAATTGAAGAAAAAATTACCGAACGCACCAAAGCGATTATGCCGGTCCATATTTACGGCCATCCGTCGGAAATGGACAGGATTTTGGAAATTGCCGCAAAACACAATCTTTGGGTAATAGAGGATTCGGCGGAAGCGCATGGCGCGGTTTATAAAAACAAAAAAGCCGGGAGCATGGGCGATGTTTCGTGCTTCAGTTTTTACGCGAATAAGATTATCACAACAGGAGAAGGCGGAATTATCGCGACTAATAATGGCGAAATTTACGAGAAATTGAAAATAATCCGGAGCCAGGCATTTTCAAAAGAAAGGCATTTTTGGCATAAATATGTCGGTTTTAATTACAGAATGACAAATTTGCAAGCGGCGATAGGCGTGGCGCAAATGGAAAAGTTTGACGAATTGGTGGAAATGCGGATTAAAAACGCAAAATTATATAATTTTTTGCTGAAAGACATAAAGGGGTTGGTGTTGCCGCCGGAAACCGAAAATATTAAAAATGTTTTTTGGATGTATTCAATAAAAGTTACGGAAAAACTTGGCGTATCCAGAAATGAACTAAGAGAAAAGCTGGCAGAGAGAGGAATTGAAACAAGAGCGTTTTTTATTCCGATGCACATGCAACCGATTTATCGCGAAGAATTTACCGGTCAAAAATACCCTGTTTCCGATGAATTGTGCCAAAGTGGTTTGCAATTGCCATCGTCTTCGGATTTAACGGAAGATGAAATCGGGTATATTGCGCGATGCATAAAAGAGATAATCAATAAAGGATAAGTTTAATTTATAGTATGAAAATTTTGGTTACAGGCGGCGCGGGATACGTTGGTTCTGTGTTGGTGCCGATGCTTTTGGAAAAAAATTATGAAATAACCGTGCTGGATAATTTAATGTATGGCGGTGATGGATTAATACCGTGTTTTTTAAAGAAAAATTTTAAATTTGTCAAAGGAGACGTGCTAGATGAAAGCATTGTTAAACCCTTAGCGGAAGGAGCCGACGCAATAATACATCTGGCGGCGATTGTCGGGTATCCGGCATGCAAAAAAGACGAGAAGCGCGCTTATGACGTAAATTTTTTGGGAACGCAAACGGTGGGAAAATTTTTGCGTCCGGACCAGCTGATTATTTACGCTTCCACCGGCAGTAATTACGGCTCCATTGTTGGCCAGGTATGCACCGAAGAAACACCGCTTAATCCCCTGACCGTATATGCCAAAACGAAAACAATGGCGGAAAGATTTTTATTGGATAATTGCAGTGTTATCGCTCTCCGTTATGCCACCGCGTTTGGTTCGTCTCCGAGAATGCGGCTTGATTTAATGATTAATGATTTTGTTTATCAAGCGCTACATAACAGAAGTTTGGTAGTTTTTGAAAAAAGTTTTAAAAGAACATTTATTCATATTTACGATATGGCGCGGAGTTTTGTCTTTGCGCTGGAAAATGCGGAAAAAATGAGAAAAAATATTTATAATGTCGGTTCGGATACGATGAATTTTACCAAAGAGGATATTGTGAATAAAATAAAAGATAGAACCGGATGTTATGTTCATTTTGCCGAATTTGCCAAAGATGAAGACCAGAGAAATTACGAGGTTTCTTACCAAAAAATAAAAAATATCGGTTTTGGCACAACAATAGATGTTGATTCCGGCATTGATGAACTTATTAATGTCGTAAAAATGGTTAAAATAACAAATCAATATAAAAATATTTAATATGAAGGTTTCAATAAGTTTGCCGACATATAACGAATCCGCCGGCATAGTAAGTTTAATAAACGATATTTTATACAATTTTCAGAAAGTCGGTGTGGACGTGGAAGCAATTGTGGTTGACGACAACAGTCCGGATGGCACAGCCGACCTGGTGAAAAATAATTTTGCCAACGACCCGCGCGTTAAATGCATTGTGAGAAAAGAAGAGCGCGGACTGGCGACAGCTATTAGAACCACTATAGAAAATTCAACAGGAGAATATATTTTACTAATGGACGCTGACGGCAACCACGACCCGAAATACATTCCAATATTTTTAGCGCTTACGCCATTTTATGATGCTATTTGCGGTTCCAGATTTTGCTGGGGAGGCGGGATGCAGGGGGGAAAATTCAGAAATTTCGGAAGTTATGTTTTTGGCATTTTTTTGAGAATTGCGCTGGGGCTGAAATCGCAAGACAATACCAGCGGTTATATGCTTTTTAAGAGAAAAATGCTTGACGGGCTTGACCTTCAAAAAATATTTCAAGGGTATGGCGAATACTTTTTTATTCTCCTGTATCATTTTAAGAAATCTGGATTCAGTTTTACGGAAATTCCGATAGTTTATTCATTGAGAAAGGGCGGAAAAAGCAAAACAAAATTTTTTAGTTATCTCGTAAGATATATATGGACGGCGATTTTATTAAGAGCGGGATTGCTTAAGATTTATAGATAACCGAATTATGCAAAAAGACATAAAAAAAATATTGCTGGTTTCGCCGCCGAATGAAAATACTCTAAAATTTTTTCCCGGGAGCTACCAGCTTGAACCGGAGGATATTGGTGTATTTCCTCCGCTCGGGCTTTTTTATTTGCAGTCGGTTCTGGAGCAAAAATTTTCAAATATTCAAGTTGATGTTTTGGACACCCTGCTTCTTAAAATGTCGCATGAAGGCGCAAGAAAATATTTACAAGAACACAGGCCGGATATTGTGGGAATTTCTTCTTTTACCATTTCTTGGAAAGATGTGCTTAAATTTGTCAGAATCGTCAAAAAAGAACTTCCGGAAGCGATAATAATTCTGGGCGGACCGCATACTTTTGAATATCCGAAAGAAACTTTGGAACACAAAGAAATTGACGCTATTTTTGTCGGAGAAAGCGAAGAAAGTTTAGCGGTGTTTGTGGAAAGAGTGATTTCCGGCGGGAATATCAATGACATCAAAGGAGTTTACACGCGGGAAAATGTGGCAAATTACAGAAAAACCGACATGACTGTGATTGAAAATTTGGATGCGCTTCCGTTTTTAAAATTGTCCAATTTTTTGAATAAAGGTTACAGCAGCAACGTGGCTTCGGAAAAAAATGTTTATGTGATGATATGCTCGCGCGGATGCCCGTATTCCTGCACATTCTGCAATACAATGTATAAAAGATACCGCGGGCGGAGCATAGAGAATATCATGAAAGAAGTCCAAAGGGCGTATGACGCGGGTTTTCGGGAAATATTTTTCTTTGACGATACCTTCAATATTACGAAAGAAAGAGTGCAGGAAGCATCTAAGGCGATTTTAAATGCGAATCTTAAAATAAAATGGACTTTCCGCGGAAGAGTTAATGTTTTGGACGAAGAAACAATCGCGCTGGCAAAAAAGTCGGGGCTCCGTCAAATGCATATCGGTATTGAAACCGGAACCGATGAAGGACTGGCGGAATTGAAAAAGGGGATAACCGTGGAGCAGGTAAAAAATGTAATTTTTTGGGCGCGCAAGCACGGAGTAAAAGTTATCGGGGATTTTATGATGGGCCTGCCGTTTGAAAAGAGCGCGGAAGATGTTAAAGATAATATTTACCGCCTGATAGAGATGGACCCCGATTTCGCGCAAGTGAGCGTTTTAGAACCGTATCCGGGCACCGCGATATTCGAGCAAGGTTTGGCGAAAGGGCTTTTTTCACGGGCGGTTTGGGACGAATTTATCAGAAATCCTTTTCAGGACTTTATTCCGCCCATCTGGAATGAATATCTTAGAAGAGAAGAACTGGCAAAACTCAATTTATGGGCTTATAAGAAATTTTACTTCAGAACAAGGGTAATCTGGAGGCATCTTAAAAAAGTTGAATCGGTTTATGATTTTTGGGCTAAATTTAAAGGCGCCGTAAGTTTGTTGTTGCCCAGATAAATATGAATATTGCCATATTTTTAAAAAGCGCGTACCGTCACGCAAGAAGGTTATTCTATTTAAGATTCAGGAAACAATATATTGAAGATAGCATTGCAAAAAGAAAAGGAGAGTGCAAGCACTGCGGTTGCTGCAAAAGAGAATTCAGGCAATGTCCATATTTTATTAATGGGAAAGATTGCGCGAAATTTCCCGATTTTCCGCTCGTTTGCAAAATTTATCCTTTTGACGAAAAAGATAAGAATGAATTTAGCCAAAAAAATTGCGGATTTTATTGGGAAGAATAGATTTATGCTGGAAAAAATATTAAACAAAAAAACGCTTTTGGGAGCCATTATTTTAGTGGCGCTTGTTTTCCGTTTAAACGGCTTGGATTATGAATTGTTTAACGCGCCTGTTTCTTTATTTGAGAACGAAATGACCCCGATTAATACCGCCTTGCGCATGCTGAACGGCCAGATATTCAATATTGGCATTGAAGGGAATATTTATCAGCCGGTTTTAATTTATTTAAATATGACGTTATATGCCATAACATTGTCTTTTTCTCTGTTGCTGGGAATATTCCATAGCATATCGGAAATAGAGAGATATTTTATTTTAGACAGGTCCGTTTTGATTTTATTATCAAGAATTTTAACGGCATTTATTGGAACCGCATCAGTATATTGCCTTTATCGCGCGGTTAGAAAAATGTTTGGTTCAACGACGGCGATTGTCGCGTCCTTTCTTTTTTCCATAGAATTAATTCATATAACAATTTCTCACCTTGCCACGCCATGGACGCCCATGATGTTTTTTTTGATTTTATCTTTAGAATCGTCTATTGATATTTTTCGTGGCGGTTCCAGAAAATCTTATATTTTAGCGCCTATTTTCGCCCTTCTTTCTTACGGCTCGCATCCTTTTGGGGGAATTTCAATAGTTTTGCCTTTGGCCGCGCACATATTTAAGCAGAAAAAAATTATTTCAAAAGAATCTTTTCTGCATAAATTTTTTATATTATCTATTGTAATTTTTGTTTTTGGCGCGGTTTTGCTATTTATTGTCCACCCCGCGCCAATAAAAAACGCGCTTATTGAGGGCAACGCGTTTGGTGAAACCGGTTTCGGATATTATTACGAACACTATTACGATTTCTTTTTTTATTCTTTCAAATCGGTTTTTGACTATCATCCGCTGATTTTTATTTTGAGCGCAATGGCGGTAATAATGCTCGCAATCCGCAAAAAATTCCGGGAGATTCTGTTTATTTCCGCCCTTCCGGTTTTATTTTATATTTATATAGGTCCTCTTACTTTTGCGTTTCAGGTAAAATATTCCGTTGTTTTTATGCCTTTTTTTATTTTACTTGCGTCCCACGCGATAAAAGAAATTGCGGAAAGCTTAAAATTCAAAGTCCTGTCCGAAAAAATAATTTTAATTATAATAACGGCTGCCGTGGCTGTTCCTTCTTTTTACATCGCGGTAAAATGGAGTTTGGTTATTAGGCAAAAAAATACTTACGAATTGGCAAAGCAATGGATTTATGAAAATTTTCCGGCTGATTCCAAAATTTTGATAAACGGAAAGTTTTTTCTTAATCCAAACAATGAATATCTTGTTTTTAAAAAAGAAAATTTTGGCAGCGACTCACTGACGCAAAGAGAATCATATATTTTTAATGATTTTCCGAAAGAATATTTGCAAAATTCTTATTTTCCTTTGGAAACTGGCCAAATAAAAGCGGCGGATATTGATTATATATTAAAAAAATATTCATTTGATTATTATATCGCGATAGACGACGGCGCGAACGCGCCAGTGCATCATTCCTGGACGAAACTGCTAAAAACAGCGCAACTGATTAAAAAAATTGAACCGTCTTACGAGAATGGTGTTTTGGCGGAAAACATTATAGTTATGCCGATGAAGCCGTTTACCACACTCCCAAATATCAACGGCGCTTATGGCGATGCTATTATGATTTATAAAATAAAAAAATAACTTGTGGTTAAAATCTCTAAAAAGACAATAACAATAACAATTGGTCTGCTGATTAGCGCCGTGTCGCTTATTGTTGTTTTTTGGAAAATAGATATTAATTTGTTTTTAAGCTCCTTATCAGATATTAAAATTTTTCCATTTGTATTAATGGTCGTCATTTATCTTTTAAGTTTTGCTGTTCGCGGGGCCAGGTCGCAAATAATGCTCGGTCCGATTAAAAAAATTTCATGGAAAAATGCTTCGGCATTTACGCTTATAAGCCATGCGGCAAACGCTATATTGCCCGCGCGCCTGGGGGAGGTGTTTCGCGCCTATCTTACTGGAAAAAAAGAAGGGATAAGCAAATCGGCTGTTTTTGGTTCAGTGGCCGTAGAGCATGTATTTGACGGTTTATTTTTATTGGGGGTTTTGTTTGCAACCGCGATGCTGGCTAATTTTGAAACAGAATATAACAACCTAATCAAAAAAGCCGGCCTATTCGCAGGTGTAATCTTTTTTTTGGCTCTGTCGGGCATCTTGGTAGCGCGTTTTAAGAGAGACGAGATAAAAAAAATATCTTATAAAATCGTTTCGCGTTATTCCGTTAAAATAATAAAAAAAATCAGCGGGTGGGTAGAAAATTCAATGGATTCCGTGCTTTTTTTAAAAATGGACGGAACTTTGCCGGTTTTCATCTTATATTCTTTATTTATATGGCTTTTGGAAGGCATTGTTTATGGTTTGGCGCTTAATGCGCTTAATCTGCCTGTAAACTGGATTTTTGTTTTCTTTGCGCTTGCTTTTACCAGTATTGGCTTAGCGATGCCGTCGGCACCGGCTTATGTCGGGGTGTTCCAAGGATTGGTTCTTATGGTGTTTTCTTTTTTTGGCCTGAAAACGGAAGACGCTCTCGCGTATTCGGTTGTTGTCAACATCGTGATGGTTCTGCCAGCGGCAATTATTGGACTGATTTTGCTTAATTTATATAAAGAATCAGTTTGGAAATTTAATAAGAACGAAATAAAAAAAAGAAATATAAATATGGCGGAAAAGGCGGGAGACAGTATGATAATTGTTGGTTTTGACGGAGTCGTCGGAAAAGCGCTGACTCCTAAATTGGAAAAAGATGGACGGATTTTATATTTGATAAACAAAATTGGCATTTTTAAAAAAGAAGGAAAAAGTGGAGATAGGATTCTGCTAAGCCCCAATCCTTATGAAATTGGCGTATTGGAAAAAATTTTTGAGGAGGCAAAAACTTGTGTTCATCTTGCGAGCGTGTACGCAAAAGACGAGGATAACAGAACAGCTATTATTAAACAATTAAACATTAATGTTCTTTTTACCGATTTTATTTCGTCTTTGTGCAAGAAGTTTGGCGTAAAACTTTATTTGGCTTCAACGACGGCTATTTATTATCCGTTTGTCAAAACAACGGGAGCAGTTAATGAAGAGACGCCCTTGGAAATTCCGGACGGATTGGTGGAAGATGTTTTTAGCGGAATCAAAAAGTTCAAAGAATTTTTTACCAAAGGAGGCGATGTTGAAAAAGTGTTTTTAAGCGAAGCGGGTTTTAATCATTTTTTTCCGGAAAAGCTGATTGGCGCGCTTTCCCCGCGTTCTTCCTACGCTTTAAGCAAATACGCGGCCGAACAGGCGGCGGTGAAAAATTTGCCCGCGGATAATTTGATGATTACCCGTTTTTCCAATATTTTTGGCCCTTGCGTCGACCCATCCACTATTATCCCAAAATTTAACCGCGATATCGGAAATAATGTCAATTTGGAGGTTTTTGACTGGTCAAGAAACTTTGTGTATATTTATGATGTGGCGGAAATTTTTGCCGGATTTATTGAAAATAAAGATAGCGCGGGACTTATAAATGTGGTAAGCCCCCAGAACACCATCAGTTTATACGACCTAGCTTTATTTTTTAAACAAATATACCCCGGTTCAAACTCTGAAATTTCCGTTAATAAAGAAGTTGCGGAACCGCACCTCAGGTTTGAATTGACGCATAAGATTCTTAAAGATTTTAAATTTACGTCTTTAGAAGAGGGAATTAAAAATTATTATAAATATGGCAAATAACAACATTTTCGCGCAATTTATACGTTCGGAAGACGATTCCCCAATGAATTACGAATATAATATGCTCAAAAAAAGGTGGGGACATATAAAAGCCGTCTTGCTGGGTGAAAAAATTCCGCCGTTTGAAGTAGAAATACAAACATCAAGCAGATGCAACCTGTCGTGTTTTTGGTGCATAGGAGATAATATCCAGACGATGAACGAAGTAACCCGTTTGCCAAATAACATAACCGCGGATAATGTTTCGCGTATTACCCAATCATTAATTGATTACAAGAAAGGAGATTTGGGCATTGATACGGTAAAATTTTCCGGCTTTATCGGTGAGCCACTTGTTAACAGGCAGGCCACATTAAACGCAATGAAGCATCTGAACGGAAACGGGATAAAAGTCGGTTTATTTTCCAATGGAATTTTACTTGCCGACGCGGAAGTGCAGGATACGGTTGTGCATAACGACTATGTACATATAAGTTTAGATGCCGGAACGGCAGAAACATTTGCTTTTTCCAAATCCAAAGCCAATTATGATGAAGGAAAAAAGAATTTTGATTTAATATTAAAAAACATAAATTCTTTAGCGAGTTTAAAAAGGACAAGAAATACAAAAATGGCCTTGAATATCGGTTTTATGATTAATCAGTATAACTATAAAGAAATTTATGATATTAGCAAGCGGGTAAAAGAAGAAGGCGCCGACTCCATTCGTTTTAAATGCGATGTTGCCGGCAAATGGAAATTAAGCGATGAGCAAATTCAAGTTATTGATGGACAAATTAAACAAGCAAAGAACGACTTGGAAAACAACGGATTTCGCGCAATTCAAGTACACACAGACGAAGAAATGAAAATTTCGGCACGGCTGGATTTCCAAAAATGTTACAGCCATCATTTTTGGGGGACAATAGGTTCTGATGGAAATGTTTATCCTTGCGATTTTACGACTTTTCCGGGAGCGCCGCATTATGGCAACGCGATAAACAAATCATTTAAAGATGTTTGGGAAGGGCCGTTGCGTCATCAAATAATCGGAGGAGTCCCTGCGGTTTGCCACAAAATCTGTTCGCCATTTGCAATCCGCATAAATTATTTTCTGAACCGGATTAAAACAATAGTTGATGAAAAGGGAATGGAGTTCGTAGAAAGCCAAAGAAACGAAGTATTAAAAAGCTTATAAGAAGTTATAAAATTATGTTTTTAAATGATGTAACTAAATATCTTAAAGATAAGAAATTTTTGATTTTATCGGTTTTGGCGTGCCTTCTTGTCGGATTGTTTTACACAAGCAATCACATAATCAGTTTTTGTAAACTTGGCGCTGAAGGAAAAAAATATTTTCCGCTGACATTGGAAGCTGGCCCGGCAACTGAATTTTATGATGAGGTTCTGCTTTATGCGCCTAATGCCAAAGAATTTTTTGAAGGCCATAAATATGTAAGCAATGCTGACGCGTTTGAATATATAAACGGACCAGCCGTGCGACATATATTGTCCTCATTTATTATGTCGCCATTTTTTTATTTTGGCGGGGCTACGAATTTTGTTGCCGTTTCCGATTTTATTTTTCCAGTATTTTCTTTTGCGCTTCTGGCGGTTTTATTTTTTCTTTTGACTTCAAAAAAGTATCTTAGTTTAATTGGCGCCACAATCGTTTCTCTTGCCACTAAATTATCCCTTTACTTATTTCCACTTGATTTTGAACGGTTTAAAAATTTAATTAAACACTTCGTCCCAGGAAAAATTGACATGTGGATTCCGAGCAATGAGGATTTGGCTAAAATGGAGGCCATGAAACCGGGAATGCCGTTTTTCCTGTGCTTTTTTATTTTTTTATTTTTGACAATAAAAAAAGAAAATAAAATCTATCCTGTCTTAACCGGCGTTAGCTTGGGATTGCTGTTTTATACTTACTCTTACCATTGGATTTTTGCCGTCATTGCGGCTATTACGGCATCGTTTTTGCTTTTAGTCAATAAAAATTTTTCCGCGATTAAAAAGATTTTTACTATTGGCGCGGTCTCCGCATTTATTTCTTTGCCGTTTTGGTTTAATTTTTTCTGGCAAAGTTTATTGCCAAATTACCAGGAGTATGGAGTGTCCATTGGAATGGAGGTTTCGCGCGCAATCCGCTGGGATTTACTGCCGGAATTTGCGCTTTATGTCAGTATGGCTTATGCGATTTGGAAATTGTATAAAAACAAAAATAAGGCCACGGCGGTATTTGTTTCATCGCTGCTTTTGTCTCTTGTCGCGGTTTTTTACATACAAATTATTACAGGATTCCAATTTCAGTCCAATCACTGGTTTTCAAAAGTTGTTTGGCTGGTGCTTGCCATCGGGTGGTTTGTAATCGGATGCGCGTTCTTTGAATGGACAAAAAAATTAAAATGTTTCAGATTTATTAAGCTTTCTTTGTTTTTTGTATTTTGTATTTTGGTCTTTAACGCGTTTTTAGGGAGATTTATTTATGCGTCAGAAAGATATGAAAAATGGCAGATGCCCGACAACCTTATGGAATCTTTTGAGTGGCTAAATCGAAACACGCCATTGGATTCGGTAGTGGCCACTCCGTCTTTAACTGCTGTCAGGTATTTTCCGCTTTATACCAACAATAAGATTTATCTTCCGTTTTACGAAAACGCGCCTTCAGACGAAATCCTCGACAGATTATATATAATGTATAAAATTTTTGATATCCCGGAAAATTATTTTGATGAAGTGTTTTTTAAGGGAAAAAAGGGCGAAATCATAAAAGATAGTCAGTGGTCAGATGTTAATTTTTATGAAAAAAGGGGATTGATGTATGTTTACGGTTTTAAATATCCCAATGGCTCAAAAGAAGAGGAAAACGCCATAAAGAACGGATATATAAACTACCCCAATTATAAATTAAATTATATTTTAAATAAGTACCGCATAGATTACATTTATTACGGACCGCATGAAAAAAAGATGGCTTCGGATGCAAATCTGTCAAAAAATAAATATCTGGAGCAGGTTTATGATGAAGACGGAATTGAAATATACAAAATAAATTTTGATAAACTTACGAATAAAGACAAAATATATGGAAAATAAATTTTTATCAATCGTGATGCCCGTATATAACGAAGGCGAGATAATAGAAAAGGTGGTGCGCGATTTTTGCGGGCAGGTTTTGGATAGATTTGAAAAAAAAGAATTCGTGATAGTCAATGACTGCAGTAAAGATAATACTTTGCGGATTCTTGAAAATCTAAACAAAGAAATTCCGTATCTGAAAATTTTAACAAATGAAATAAACAGCGGGCACGGCAAATCTCTACGGCGCGCGTATGAAAATTCGCAGGGGGAACTTGTATTTCATTGCGACAGCGATAATCAATTTATTGCCGAGGACTTCTGGTTGCTTTACGAGGAAATGTTTAAAAATAACCGCGATTTGGTTATTGGATACAGAAAAAAAAGAAACGACCCTGTTTCCCGGCTCCTGGTCACGAGATTTTTGCGCCTGATATGCCTGTTATTTTTTGGGGAAAAAATAATTGACAGCAATTCTCCTTTTAGGTTGTATAAAAGAGAGGCCTTGGGAAAAATTTTACCCATTGTCCCCAAGGATTCTTTTATTCCATCAATCATGCTTGTCGTAGTGGCTAAAAATAAAGGATTTAATGTTTTTGAAGTTCCTGTAAGGCATTTGCCGAGAACGACAGGAACCTCATTTATAAAAAGCTGGAAGAGTTTAAAAATTTTTTCAAAATGTGTAAAAGAGCTTTTTTCTTTCAGAAAAGAATTAAAATAAATTATGAAAAATTTTCCGAAAGTGGGCATTGTTGTCCCGACAATCAGGGAATCGAGCATTCAAAGATTTTTGAATGAATGGAAGGCGGAATTTGTAAATTACCCGAATCTTCTGATTTTTGTCATTGAAGATAATCCGGAAAAAAGTTTTAATCTGGAAGGAACCAATATTGCGCATTTATGCTGGAAAGATATTGAAAAAGATTTGGGAGAAAAAAGCCGGATTATACCGCGGCGGACGGATTGCGTGCGAAGTTACGGATATTATAAGGCGTATAAAGAAGGCGTTGATATCATGATAACTCTTGATGACGACTGCTATCCGGTAACGCAAACACCGTATCTGATTGAAAATTATATCAAAAATTTCGGTATCAAAGTTTCCACAGACATGTTTAATCCGCTGGAAGGAAGAATTTTAAACCATAATAATTTTTATCCGCGCGGATATCCATACCTTTCAAGAGACAGGGAAGTAGTTTTGAACCACGGGCTTTGGAACAATGTTCCGGATTTTGACGGAAAAACGCAGCTGCTCAATCCTAACGTCAGAATATCGGTTTCCGGTTCGGATATTTCAGTTGTTCCAAAAAATGTTTTTTTTACCATGTGCGGAATGAATCTGGCGGTCAGAAGGCAGGCCATTCCCGCGTTTTATTTTTTGCTGATGGGAAAAGACCGTGACGGAAAAGATTTTGGCATAGACAGATTTGGAGATATCTGGTGCGGATTTTTTATCAAAAAAATTATTGACCACCTGAATAAAGCGGCGGTAAGCGGAAATCCGGTTGTTTTTCATGACCGCGCCTCTAATGCTGAAATTAATGAGAAAAAAGAAGCGCCGGGATTGCCGGTGAATGAATTGTTATGGAAAGAAGTTGGGAAAATAAATTTAACTGGCAATAATTTCCGGGATTGTTATGTAGAACTGGCGGAAAAACTTCCTTCTCTTAATGATTATTTTATTAAATTAAAAGAAGCAATGGCGTTATGGGCGTCATTATTTGATTAAAATATATGACATATTTAATTACCGGCGGGGCGGGTTTTGTCGGTTCGCATCTTGCAGACCGGCTTATAAAAGACGGGCATAATGTTATTTGCCTGGATAATTTTTTTACCGGCCAAGAAGAAAATATCAGGCACCATTTGGGAAATCCTCGTTTTAAAGTTATCAAACACGACATAGTTAATCCTTTTTACCATCCGGATATTGACGCAATTTTTCATTTAGCATCACCGGCATCGCCAATTCATTATCAGATAGACCCCGTACAGACCACTAAAACCAATGTTTCCGGCACTATCAATGTTCTGGAATTGGCAAAAACATTAAAAATTCCAGTATTGCTCGCGTCTACATCTGAAATCTATGGCGATCCGCTGGAACATCCGCAAAAAGAAACTTATTTTGGAAATGTGAATACCTTAAGCCCGCGCGCTTGTTATGATGAGGGAAAAAGATGCGCCGAGACCCTTTGCATGGATTATTTGCGTCAGCACAAAGTTAATGTAAAAATCGTAAGAATTTTCAATACTTACGGTCCCAGAATGGCCTTTAATGATGGACGCGTGGTCTCCAATTTCATACTTCAGGCGCTCAAAAACGAAGACATAACCATTTATGGCAAGGGAGAGCAGACCAGAAGTTTTCAGTATGTTGACGACCTGATTGAAGGGTTTTTAAAGATGATGCAAACCGGCGATTTCCATGGCCCGGTAAATTTAGGAAATCCCGAGGAGTACACGGTAACGCAATTAGCGGAAAAAATTATTGAATTAACCGGCTCAAAAAGTAAGTTAACTTTTAAAGAGCTTCCCGAAGGAGACCCAAAAATTCGCCGTCCGGATATATCGCTAGCAAAAGTACGGCTTGGATGGGAACCGAGAATCCCATTATCCGAAGGGTTAAGAAAAACCATTGAATCGTTTAAAGAACGTCTTAAAAACAATCTATGAAATATTTAATCACCGGCGGCGCCGGATTTATCGGTTCCAATTTAACGGACAAACTTCTGGAAGACGGGCACGATGTCAGAATCGTAGACAACTTGTCTACTGGAAAAAAGGAAAATTTGAATCCGCGCGCGGAATTTTTTCAGGCCGACATTAGAAATTTGAATGACTTAATGCCATTATTCAAAGATATTGACGGCGTGTTTCATATGGCCGCGCTTCCAAATGTCCAATATTCCATTGAAAATCCCATTGAAACAAATGATATAAATGTCAACGGAACTCTTAATATTCTTTTGGCGGCGCAAAAAAACAGCGTGAAAAAGGTTATTTTTTCCGCATCTTCCGCGGCTTACGGCGATCCTGTTTCTCTCCCGGTAAACGAGGAAGCGGAAAAAAATCCCAAAAGTCCGTACGGTTTACACAAACAGATAGGCGAAGAATATTGTCGACTTTTTTCGCAAATTTTCGGTCTTAAAACAGTTTGTCTGCGCTATTTTAATGTTTATGGTCCGCGGATGAACGACCAAGGCGCGTATTTCACGGTAATCAGCGTTTTTCTAAAACAAAAAAGGGAGGGAAAACCTCTGACCATAACCGGGGACGGGGAACAAACCAGAGATTTTATCCACGCGCGCGATGTTGTGAACGCCAACATTCTGGCTATGCAAAATGAAAATTTGGGAAACGGCGAGGCAATAAATATCGGAAGCGGGAAAAGATACAGCGTAAATTATATAGCGTCTTTTATCGGCGGAGAAAAAATTTATTTGCCGGCAAGAATTGAACCCCGAGATACTGAAGCTGATATTAAAAAAGCGTCCGCGCTGCTAAATTGGGTTCCGCAGGTTGAATTTGAAATCGGGCTGAAAGAGCTGGCCGAAAACAACGGCAATTGACAAAAATTATATATGTAGTAATCTTAATATTGTTTTTAAATTAGATTAAGATTAAGTTATATGGCAGAACAAAAATATAAAATTGGCGTGATGGGAACCGGCATGGTTGGCGGCGCCCTTATAAGATATTTTGAAAAAAAGGGGATTGTCCCGATACAATTTGACCCGCCGAAAAACATCGGCTCTGCGGAGGAAATAAACACAGCGGATGTTATTTTTATTGCCGTGCCTACGCCTTACGACGAAGAAAAGGGCGGTTTTGATTTGTCATACGTTGACCAGGCAATCGGCGTTTTAACAGGTGAAAAAATAATTGTTCTGAAATCAACAATATTGCCAGGAACAACGGATGCGATGCAGGCCAAATATCCTCAACATAAATTGTTGTTTAACCCGGAATTTTTAACGGAAGCGACTGCGGACCAGGATATGAACTATCCGGACAGACAAATAATCGGATATACTGAAAAAAGCTTTACGGTTGCAGGCGATATTATGATGCTTATGCCCCTTGCTCCTTTTGAACGCATAATCCCCGCAAAAGAAGCGGAAATGGTCAAATATTTTGGCAATACATGGTTTGCCACAAAAGTTGTGTTTGCCAATCAAATATACGATTTATGCCAAAAGATGGGGATAAATTATGACATTGTTAAAGAAAGCGCCGCGCCGGATAAAAGAATTGGCCCATCGCACTTGGAAGTTTTTCACAAAGAATACAGGGGATATGGCGGAAAATGTCTGCCAAAAGATACGCGCGCGCTCATACAACTGGGCGATAAACTTGGCGCGGAAATGAAATTGCTTAAACAGGTGGAAGAAATAAATAATGGATTAGTAAGCGGCAATGAACAAAACAAATAAAAAATCGCGGCTGGAGTCAGCTGCGATTTTTAAAATAGTTTATAATCCTTTCCGTTTCAAGAATATGTTAAATGTCCGGAGTATAATCAAAAAATCCAAAAATGCCGAGCGGTTTTTTATGTAGAATAAATCATACTGAAGTTTTTTCAGGTTTTCTTCAAGAGTTCCGGCGTATTGATAATTTACTTGCGCCCAACCGGTAAGCCCCGGTTTTACAAGATGCCGTAAATTATAAAATGCCATTTTATTTTGCAATTTGTCCACAAATTCCGGTTGTTCCGGACGCGGACCCAAAAAACTCATTTCTCCGCGCAAAACATTTATAATTTGAGGCAATTCGTCAATCCGAGTTTCACGCAAAAATTTGCCGATTTTCGTAATCCGGCTGTCATTTGTAACCGCGAATTGCGCCCCGTCTTTTTCCGCGTCCGTTCTCATTGTCCGAAATTTTACTATCTCAAAAATTTTTCCAAATTTTCCAACCCTTTTTTGCCGGTAAAAAACCGGCCCGTTATCCTGAATTTTAATTGCGGCTGCCGCAAACGGAAAAACAAATAAAGTAATAATGCCGAATAATCCTGCCAGCAAATAATCAAAAATTATTTTGGCCGAATCATACGACTTCTTGTCGTTTTCGCGCAGATTTTCTAAAAACCAATGTTTAGTGGTTAAGGCAACCGGAATTTTTCCCGTCAGATTTTCGTAAAACAGGGAAGAATCAATAAAATTTATTTGGTCAAAAATATATTGGTAGAGGTGTCCGGTTATTTCTTCGGATTCTTTTGAATTTATCGGCATCAAAATAGTGTCAATCTTTTTTTCGGAAATAAGATTGTGCAGATAAGAAAACGCGGATTGATTATTGCTGATTTTTAAGTGGGTAATTAACTTATATCCGAGTTGCGGTTTTTCCTGGATATTTTTTTTGATTTCTTCAATTTCTTCACCTTCGCCAATAATCAAAACGCGGTTTTTCAGGATTCCGGTCGCGGAAATTTTATTAAACACACTCCGCCAGCAAACAAAAAATAATGAAAAAACCGCCAGATTTATAAAAAGATTGGTTTTTGGCGCGATGCCCAGTCCCGGCGTGAGATAGAAAACCGCGACCGCAATCAATGTATTGACAGCCATGCTGCTTCCGAATTTTTTCCAAAAGACGGACGAATTTGAATTGACCGCGAGGTCGTACAACCCGTTTATGTAGAAAACCACAACCCACAACAGATAAATTATTGAAAATGGGATAACGTGGGATTCAAAATCGCTAAAAGCCACCTTTTGATACCGCGCAAAAAGCGTAAAAACAAGGGAAGCATAAAGAATCCCCAAATCCGAGAAGAAGAGCAAATATTGCTTAAATTTTACAATTTTTAGAGACATCTTGCCTAAAATTAACGAGATTTGAAAAAAAACCGCTTTTCTGTTATATTATTATAAGATTATAACAAAAAATACTATTTATTTCAATACCCTATGACCAATAAAGCAAAAATCGTTATTTTATCATTAACCGCGGTTGTTCTTATAGCCGCCGGAATTGGCGCTTATTTTTTATTTTTTAATAGGCCTGCCTGGGATGAAGCAAAGGCGCAATCCTTTTTGACCAATAGTCAGTTGCAGGATGATTACAACAACGCGCTTGCGGCTGAAAAAAGGACCAAAGAATTTCCAAAAACAACATATAATTATGTCCAAGCCGCGTTTTATTGGAAAACAATAGCCGATGTCACAAAGGAAGAAATGTTTTATCAAAGAGCGCTGGATACTTATTTGTTGGCGATAAAAAAAGCGGAGAAAAGTTCGGTTGTTTACACCAGCGCCGGAAATATTTATCGTATTTTAAAAAATCCAAGTAAAGCCGAAGAAATGTATAGAATGGCTTTGGAAATGACTCCGGGCGAAGCTGAACTTTACATCCGTCTAGCGGAGCTTTACAGATACGATATGAATAAAAGCGTTGATGATGTTTTGAAGATTTACGAAGAAGGGATGAAAAAGATTGTTGCTCCGGCTCCGCTTTTGATAAGCAAAGCCGCGTATCTCCGCGATGTTGGCAAAAAAGACGAAGCAATGGAAATTTTTGAATATTTATACGCGGAAACCGGGAACGAAATTTATCATGATGAGATTGAAGATATAAAACAATCATAATAAAATATGCTGTATCCGATTATCATGGCCGGAGGAACGGGAACGCGGCTTTGGCCGGTTTCACGAAAAAATAATCCAAAGCAAATAAAGCCGTTCATAGATGATGACACGCTTTTGCAAAAGACATACAAACGGATGCTCGCGGGATACGGTTGCGAAAATATTTATATTACAACCAATGGTTCGTTGGTCGGAATGATTAAAGAACAGCTGCCCGATTTTCCGGAAAAAAATTTCACCATAGAACCGCGCAGACGGGGAACGGCGGCGGCTCTCGGGCTTGCGCTCGCGAAAATTTATAAACGCGATAAATCCGCGTCTTTTGTTTACATCAATTCTGATAACTATATTAAAAACGAACACGAATTTTTGCGCGTCCTTTCTTTGGCGGAAAAAACTTTGTCGGAAAATCCGGAAAAAGTTGTTTTAATCGGAATCAAAGCCGAATATCCAGAAACCGGCTATGGTTATATTAAAATGGGCGAGGTCTTTAAAGAATCCGGCGCGGATAAAATTTACAATGTTGAAAAATTCGTGGAGAAACCGGATTTAAAAACAGCGGAAGAATATGTAGCGTCCGGAAAATATCTATGGGATGCCACACTGATTGTTTCAAATGTCAGACATTTTCTTAATCTTTTCAAAAAACACGAACCCAAAACTTACGCCCATCTTTTGAACTGCATTAAAGCCATAGATACTCCGGTCGAAGCCGAAGTTGTCGGAAAAGAATTTTCGCAAATGACGGATTTGGCAATAGATTACGTCATTACCGAAAAAGAAAAAGATATGATTGTAATGCCGGCAAATATCGGCTGGTCAGATGTCGGAAACTGGCGGGCGATTAAGGAAATTTTATCAAACGAAGCGGGTGAAAATGTTATAAAATGCCAACACATCGGAGTTGAAAGCACGGGAAATTTGATTTATGCCACCAATAAAAAAATCGTCGGCACTATCGGTTTGAAAGATATGATTATTGTGGAAACAGAAGACGCGCTCCTTGTTTGTCCGAAAAACCGGGCGCAGGATGTCAAAAAAATAGTGGCGGAACTTTCAGTCAAACAATTTGATAATTTTTTATAATCTGATGACGCGGGTATTTTCCATCATTTTATTTTTAGCAATCATCGTTTCGCTTTTTGTCGGGGGCGATGCTTTATGGCAGATTTATTTAATGAGCCCCGATAAATCCGCGAAGACAGAAATCTTTACCGTTCAAACCGGCGAAACCGCGAAGCAAACGGCGGATAATCTTAAAAAAGAAGGGTTTCTTCAAGGAACTTTTTTATTTGAGTCGTATGTCTGGTGGAAAAACGCGGGCAAAAAATTCCGCGCCGGAGATTTTGAAATTAAAAAAGGCGAAAATATCAGCGCGCTTGTAAAAATTCTTACCACAAGAGAAAAACGGGACGAAATTGAAATTACCGTTCCTGAGGGGTGGGGTGTTAAAGATATTGCCGCCCACTTGGCGAGCAAGGGAATAATTGGCGACATAAAAGAATTCTACGAAGTTGCCGGCACTCCGGCTGTGGACAACCGCGTTTCAAGAAAATACTATAAGCCCCAAAGTTTTGATTACGATTTTTTGACTGATAAACCGGATTATGTGGGATTGGAGGGATATCTCTTTCCCGATACTTACAGAGTGTATGGCAACGCGACAGCCGAAGATGTGGTTAAAAAGATGCTTGGTAATTTTGATAAAAAATTCACGGATGAAATGCGCGCGGAAATAAAAAGGCAAGGGAAGAGCGTGTTTGAAATTATCATCATGGCCAGCATTTTGCAAAACGAAGTGCGGACCGAGCAAAGCATGAAAATGGTGGCGGATATTTTTTGGCGGCGGCTTAAAATCGGGATGGCGCTTCAATCAGACGCTACTGTGAATTATATTACCGGCGCGGGCAGAACCCAGCCGACATACAAGGACTTGGAAGTTGTTTCGCCTTTCAATACTTACAAACAGCGCGGGCTTCCGCTTGGACCAATCTGCAATCCCGGACTTACCGCCATCAAGGCGGCCATCTGGCCAACGCCGAACAGTTATCTTTATTTCCTGACTACTCCTGAAGGCGCGATAATATTTAGTAAGACATACGATGAGCATTTGGCGAATAAGGCAAAATATTTGAAATGATAAATATATCAAAATCGGCTTATTTTAGCCAAAAACAGCATCAAGGTACTTGACAA